>JANKMV010000033.1:0-8267 GCA_024650095.1 Bacillota bacterium
TTGATTCATCTTTACAATAAGTAAAACTAGAAACATAATATTTTACATAAGTTCTGTTTCCTTCTATTAAGTCATTCATTTTGTCACATCGGTTAAATAATAGGGTCCTACTTTCTATAATCTTCTTTAGATTTTCAAGTGTTGTATAGTGATATAAAGCCTCATCATCTCTGAACGTTTCGCCATAGACTGTGCACTTGTACGGCATCCTCATACCTCCCCATTAATGCACTAAAAATAAAATAGAAATATGCTTTAAGATGCCTCAATGATATCATTTCATATATCACAAAACAATCGATTAATTAGTATAATTTACCACATAGGTGATAATGAGTACAGGTTACAATAAAGCAATCTACCGAGTAGGCTGATTGGAGTTATCGAGCTTACTGGGTGGGTTTAGATTAGATTGCTATTAAAGGTTTTAAACTAAAATCGTCAAGTGCTATATTGACATCGTCAATGTCATATACATTATTTTCGAAACGAAATTCGATTATTAAGTCAAATGTATCAGCTCCAGATAAAGAATATCCAGCTGATTTTAACAGTTTATATGCATCTGCTCTATCTAATTCAAGTGCGAGTGCCAGTGCTATACAGGTTTTTTTACTAGGCCGATAATCGGGGTTAGACCGGATTTTAGAAAAGTGTCTCCGGTCAATTCCAGCTTTCTTATAGATGTCGATGTCACTCACTTCTTTTTTGTCTATATATTTAAATAGTGTTTGGTTAAATGTGAGCTGACGATTACGCTCTATAAATTTACTTAATTCTCGGGGCTTCAGGCAAAATGCAGCTCCGCCTATAAAAAATGCTGATCCACGTAATTGTAAAAAATCTTTTATCCTCCCTTTGTTAACAAACTCTCGTAATTCGTTTAACAACTCTTGTGTCAACATATTCAGTCCTCCTAAAATGTCGCCTTTGATGCGACCAATAATGGGCTAATTTATTTTATACTTAAAACATCAAAGCAACTTAAGGGGGAATTTAATTATGGATTACAAGAAGATGGAACGAGACTTTTGCAAGGCTGCTTTACCGGGGATTTTGATTGCTATTGGTGCCGGGGTAAAGGTTTTGGTGGATAACCACGATACGTATTTTGATGAAGAAAATAAAGAATGAGAGCCACCCAAGAGGGCGTTGCAACCAGCATGAACTATATTCTTGAGCTATTTTAACTCTTCAATCGGTCAAAAGAGGTACAAAATATAAGAAGGACCCCGAAGACTCCAAAAGAGTTAGGTACTCATAGTAGGGTTTCCTTTGACAAGAGGATTTTAAGGCCCTTATTTAATGCGGGTAAATTGAAGCTTCTTCGTTGGAAGAAAGCTAATGACAGGCAGCATTATTGGGGCGGGGAAGTGAACTAACAAAGCAGTTATATTTTGAAAAAATGGCAGGGGATATTGTTTGAAGTGTTGAAATAAAAAACATACATACAATTTATGGTTACAACATGTTTGTGCAGTGTTAATTTCGAGCCAAAAATCATTATATCTTAATACTACCTTTACTGCGGATGAGACTGATGGGGCTTTTGTTGTCGCTATTTAAAGGCATTAAGTCTATGTTTGCTAAAGAATCTAAAGACGCTCCAATTCCAATTATTGAGGGTGAAGTGGGCTTTAATATGGATTATAGGAAACCAGGTGATGAAAGCCATTATATCAGAGTGAATCAGCAGCCATCCATAGGAAACCTGAAGAGAATTGCTTACTAGTTGACTGATTGAAGTTGTCCGATGACTTGATTATTCCCTTTATAGGAAAAATAGTTTAGTTTGCAGGCAGGAGGTCTAATGGTGAATAAAAATATATTGAGCCTAGCTAAGTTAAAAGAGATGCAGGAGAATGGGGTCGTTTTTTATACTGCTGGTGGGCGGAGAGAGCTACGGATTGCCGAAGTTAATGAAGCTAATCGAACTATTCGCATGAGAAGATCTACCGGCAGAATTACTGGGGCACTAAAATATGATAAGATTGAAGAAGTATATAACCTGATTGAAAAAGGAGAGCTGGATTTAGACTATAAAACTCTCGACGAGATTGCTCCTTTTTGGGGGAACTATTTAACAGGATTATTGACGCACTTAGGCTGCCGTTAAAGATCGCTATTTTGTAATAAGCTAACTTCGTTCGCAAAGGTACTCGCAAGGATACTGGGTGTGCCCCGGGTTGTACTAAGAATCACCAAAAGGAATGAGGATTATGACGATAATACATAGCTGCAGTCCAACGGTTCCAGTTGAGATTGTTGCTTACCAAGCACTTCAACATGATGTTGGTAGGATTTCAACAGGTGCTTTAATGAACAGAACTGGTCTTTATCCAGACTGTGCAAGAAAAATTGTTCAATCATACATGAAAGAACTAGCAAATCAAGGTATCTACGGAGATGAAGCTCTCCAGCATATTAGAGAGCAATTTGAATTAGCAGAAGAAAAAAAGAAGTCGATCATACAAAAAGACAAAGATGAATTTAACCTTTCATTTGTAAACGACAAGCATACGGTTATCGAGGAAATAAGAAATTTACGCTCTAATACAAATAAACAACAACTAATCGATTTTCTTGATTCTAGCCTAGATACAATAGTAACCTGCATACAACAAGTTGATCTTGATGAAATTATTCGGGAATTTCCACGGTCTAAAAAGAACTTGTTTGTCAATAATAAAGTGCTGGTAATTAAAGACTTTGGTAAAACCAGAGAGAAGAAAAAAGGTAAAGAAATGCTTCACTACCACCTTGTGCTGCAGGTACAAGCAAATCATAGTGTTTACTTGGAATTACAGGTTAAAGAGAAAGTTTTACAGGTGTTACCTTGCATATAAGTTCACTAATTCCATGCTTGGTTCTGCTTTCTCTCACAAAGATGATTGCACATCACGGGCGCAACAAGCATACTGATATCAACAGACTGAGGTGAGGAGGCACATGAACTATATTTCCATCAATGACTACGCAAAGAAACATGTTAAGCATAATGCTGGCGAAAGTATAAAAAATGTAAAGGAACGTTTAAGAAGCACAGTTGCCAGACAGGAAAAAGGGGCTAGCTGTACTGTTTGCGGACAACCTATCTGGGCACTGGGAAGTACTTTCTCTGGATTTGACGGCTGCTTTTCCTGCTTTACAGGTGAAAGCGATGATTCCAATGATTACGAAGTTTATTAAGGCTGTTTAAGAATATAGCAACCCACCGAGTAGGCTGATTGGAGTTATCGGACTTACTGGGTGGGTTCCCAGTAGAAAAAAGCAGCTGTGCTCAAAGTCAGGAAACTGTTGTCATGATAAAAGTAGCAGCCTAACCACATAAAAGGGAGGGCTGCTTTTTTAGGATATTCTCTTTAACAATAGTAAATATTTCTTTACTATTGGGGAATAAACCGTTAATATTAAAGAAAGGTATGCATAAATAAAAGTGGAATAGGCAATGATGCTTTATATATAGCAAATAATTCTTTAAAGATAAGGAAGTATAGGTTAATAGTAAAGAAAGGTGATTGACTTGACTGGCTATAAGGAGTTGGCAAAGCTAAATGTCTTTTCGATATTAGATGTTGAAGAGTTGGTAGGCAACAAAAAAACTGCGTACTCTCTTTTGAATAGGCTAATGAAGAAAGGCTTAGTTAAAAAGATAAGGAGCAATATGTATTCCTGTGTAAATCCTGCCACAGAGAAGGTTATGGTATCACGTTATCAAATAGCTTGTGCCAGTAGCAAGTCCGCCTATCTTTCTCATCATAGTGCTTTTGAATTTTATGGCTTGGCCAATCAAGTTTATTACGAAGTGTATATATCTTCAGAAACAAGGTTTTCAGAGTTTGAATTTGAGGGTATAAGATATAAGTATGTAGCCTCAAAACTTAATGCCGGTATAGTTGAACCAAAGAATACAGAAGGGGTCAGGGTCACAGATTTGGAACGAACCGTTATAGATAGTATAAAGGATTTTGAGAAAATAGGCGGTTTTGAAGAGTTATTAAATTGTCTAGAAGCAGTCCCATATTTAGTTGAAAACAAATTAAGAAAATATCTAGCAGATTATGCTTTACAAGCTCTATACCAGAAAACCGGCTTTATCCTGGAGCATTATATGCAAGATATGCAGTTGTCTGAGGAGTTTATAGATTATTGCAAGAGTAAAATAGGGAAAAGCACAAGATACTTGTTAAAGGAAAGAAGCGAAGACAATTTTTACAACAACGAGTGGAAGCTGGTTGTTCCAGAGTATCTGTTTAATATAACAGAACAAGGTGGTGGGGAGCTTGTCTGATTATAATATCCTGCACTTGGGAAAGAAGGCAGAACAACTAGGCTTCATACGAGATACATTAGAGAAAGTAGTTCGATTGGCGGATATCTAGAGTATATCAATACAAACCCATTACTTAAAGAGAATCTTGCTTTAAAAGGTGGCACAGCCATCAATCTGACTATTTTTAACTTACCACGGTTATCTGTAGATATTGACTTAGATTATTTAAAAACAGATAGTAGAGATGAAAAGATGACTTTAATTTGGAAGTCACAAAAAAAGCTGTAAAAGAATACATTAGGGAGCTTATGAACCTAACAAAACAAGAGGCTGAATTTTCAACTCGCTTTGAGAATAAAGAGTATGTTCCTGAACTTCTTTTTGAAGAACCGGAGATTCTGGAGAGAATAAAAGCTCACCCAATGGCATTGTGGAAAATAAGGTAGGCGGAAATATTTTTAAACATAAGTTGCTCATCACCCAACCAAGGTGGTGGGCTTATCTTTTTCGTATCATGGCGCTCTACCCAGCATTAGTGAAGAGGAAGCATTGGAAACGACAAAGGTTTATAGTGTAGTCGTGCCACTAAAAAACCGGGGTCTTCACATGTATTACTGGTGAAAGCGATGACTCTAATGATTACGAAGTTTATTTTGTCGACATCTTTCGTGCTTGGCTTTTAAAACCAAGCTCCCGTATTAATCTTCGCACTATTTTCACACTGGTTGGAAGGTTGTATTGATTTTAAGACTGCGTGTATTTTTCTTTTATTATTCAGTTGAGAAACATTTTATTGCAAGATATAATAAAATTATAGTAAGCCATGTAGAAGGTGGACGTATAAAGGAGCCAAGCCATTGAACAAGAAAGAAAAACTTTCAGCCTTTGAAGGCATTAATACAGATATCTTAACAGGAAACAAAAAGAATAAAGAAATGGTTAAGCTGTTCCAGCAGGGCATGACCTATAAAGAGATCGCTGCTCAGTATGGCTTATCTAATAGTAGAATAGGCCAGATACTTGACAAACAAGCCCGTCGGGCCAATTATTATAAATCGTTGTCAAATGTCCAGGAGTACCAGGACTTGGTGGAAAGTTATACTGAAAAGTTGCGAAGGAATGAAGCTATTAAAATAAGTCGTGATTTTGAAGATAAGATGAACCATGAAATGGCTTTAAATGAAGCTAAACTTCTAGTGGCGGCCAATGGAGATGTTGAGCCAGACGAGCTCAATAAGCAACTGATTATAGATTATGCAATATCTCTCACCCATCTGTATGGTTTGGTCCATAAGGATAAGGTTGCAGAGATTTATAATTTGCAGAACAAAAATAGAATTGATGGTAATAACGTTAACAGTATTTTGGAAGAGGCACCTAAAGAACTGAGTGCCAACTTTGTAGAGATTTGCGGAGATTATTATGTGACTGAAACTATCCTTGAGTTCCGTGACTTTGATGAGGACGTGAGGCAAAGTAAAGACAAGCCATATTACATACCGGAAAAAGAGGAGCTTCTCAAGTATAAAGATGAGCTCTACTTTGAGGTAAACAAACAGTACAAAGTTCTAAAGACATACCTGACTAAAAATCTCCTTGATGGAGATGAGCGTCTTGCAGAAAGAGTAACCGAAGATATTCAAGGAGTTTGTCAGTTTGGGTTTTCGATAAATGAGGTTTTTGATGCTTTTAACCGAAAACAGATAAGCTTTAAGAGCGAAGAACAGATCAATGACGTGATGCAGCTTGTAATGGATCTGGCAAACAATACTAGGCTTTGGGAGAATAACGGACATACGCCTCATGAGATATTCGAGAAATATGAGAAACCCCATTTAAGACCGCTAACTAAAGAACCATTTCGCCTGAAAGAGGCTAGAGAGTCAAACGTCATTAGCTTTAAGACCGGAAAAAATGTTGGCAGAAACGATCCATGCCCATGTGGTAGTGGGAAGAAATATAAGAAGTGTTGTTTGGGGAAGTAGGGTCTGCAAGTTAGGCGGCCATGCAATGGGTGATTTATTGAGAAGAATATGAAGCGATTTTAATTTGTCCTAATATTTCAAGTTTACCGTCAGATCAAGCTTGGTGCATGAACGGAATTTAGTGAGGGTCATGTTAGTTTTAAGCACTGGGAGCTGCAGAAATTTTTCGCTACTTTATAGACCCTTGAAATTTTTTTCTCTGCAGAAAGAGGTCAGAGATTGCTAACAACGAATTGTTGAGCTACCCAGAGCTTGAGCTTATTCCGTTCGCAGGCTGGATGCGCCCCGGGTTTTGTGGAATGCAGAAGTATTAGTATCGTTGACGGGGGATTTCTCTTATTGTCTGCATCTAATACTTCACTGTATAATCAGTTGTAGTTATACTACAAAGCTGCTAACACAACGATATAAGGAGGGTACATAATGAACATTGGTATTATTGTCTATTCGCAAACCGGTAACACGCGCACTGTAGCGGAGGAGCTGAAAAAGAAACTGGATCATAACGGACATACGGTAAAGATCGAGCAAATTACCATCACAGGCGATGCTAGCCCCAGAACAAAAAACGTTCAGTTTAAAAACATGCCTATCCCCGACCTTTATGATGCCCTGGTATTTGCCTCTCCGGTACAGGCTTTTTCCTTAACATCCATCATGACCAGCTATTTACAGCAGTTGTCACCTCTGCAAGACAAGAAGGTTGCCTGTTTTGTTACCAAACAACTTCCCGGTAAATGGACCGGCGGCAATCAAGCGGTCGCCACGATGAAGAAAATTTGCCAATCCAAAGGAGCTACGGTCAGTGGTACAGGTATCGTTATTTGGTCTAAATCAGGCCGAGAGCAAAATATAAACCAATGCATAGAAGATTTAAGCAACCTCTTTTAAGCGACTTATAGCTTATGCTTATCTCGTTGGAAGTAGGCAGAGATCACGCAAAGCTAAAAACTAGGGTGATAAAGTTTATCAATCGGACGGACCTGCCACGGATGAATTAGGCACCTTTATTATTAAAGCCGTATTACAAGCCAGCGAGGTAGTGTATCGTGAGTATAACTACCCTGATGGCCGGTGGTATAATTATTATGTTAACAAAGATACAGGCTCACCTGTAGTTACGGACAATGATTATTTTACCTTTATCATTTACCGCAGAATGGAAGCGGGGGAATTAGAAGAGTACTTTTGGTAGAGCTAAAGTGATATCGGGGAAATATGATTTGAGGGGAGAATGATTGACGTGTCGACAGAGGATTTGGAGCGGGTTTGCCTAAACTGTAGTCAGTTTTTTGTGGCAGACGGGGGAATGGAAGAAGGAGTCTGTTTACGGGATGAAGTATTTGCACCATATATTGACATCTTATTTGAGGATGGTAATTTCACATGCTGTTTGGCGTTGTATGGGGAAAAGAAGTTTGATGGTACAGAACAGGTATGTGCGGATTTTGATGAAATTGAATTTATCGATGATGATGAGTTGGAAACTATCAGTGAAGATGAGATTATTACCCTCTATAAAACAAGAAATATGGATTCGTTGATAAAACAGTTGTATGATTCCGATTGGGCGCAGCTGAAAAAAGTGGTTTCGTCTTTGGACACGCATATCCGGTTTGGCAACGAAAACGCGTACCGTGGTTTGCTGGATTACTACAACGGACTACCGGCTGCCGAGAGTTTAGATGATGTGCACCACAGAGTACAGATTGTGAATGTCTTGGCATCGTTTGTTACACATGATATTGTACAAGCGCTAGTCACTGAACTGGAAAAATCACCTTCAAATAACGTGACAAGGCAGTTGTATACCACAATATTGAACGCTCTGGGACGATATCCTCACGAACTGGTGTACGAGCCGGTATGGGGTTTATTAAAAAGAAAGAAATTTGCTACAAAGATAGAAAAGCGAATCTGTGCAATTCTGGAGCCGAGACAGGCTGTTTTTAGGGGGTTCTAAATAGTTGCCTCTTTTCTCATGGTGCGGCATATTAAACCAGATAAAG
>JANKMV010000033.1:8277-11768 GCA_024650095.1 Bacillota bacterium
AAGCCCGATGATTTCAAATTTTATCGTTGAGATGTTTGATATCTATTCGGAGGCTCCAAGATATCAAGTCATTTGTGCTTTATCAGTTCCGGACCGGGATGAATTGATCGATATGTTCGCTCCATTCAATTCTACGCATGTAAAAGTTAGCAAAGGAGCGGGTATTAAGATCTGATTGATGTTGGTTTGGGTAAGGAGGAAGCGATCGACATCTTGAAGGGGCTTTTTACAGACACTCTTACATCCTGCATTCCCGAAATACTGTAACGATGAAAACGCTATAGACGCCCATAAATAAAGGGTTTTTGCACAATTCATGCTTCCCTTTTCCCTCGTTATGTGTTATAATATATATAACGAGGGAGGGATATCCATGGCCACAATCGTTCATCAAAAAGATAAGAGAACCGGCATTACATATGCCTACGAATCGGTATCGCACTGGGACAAGGAGAAAAAACAGTCCCGGGCAAAGCGCAAGCTTATTGGGAGAGTGGACCCTGCTACCGGCAACATCGTTCCCACCAGAAAGAGGAAGGAAAAAGAAGCAGAAAGACTCAAGAATACAGGACCAGTACCTGCAGAATGCGTAAAACGTAGCTATTATGGTGCTACCTATCTTCTGGATGAAATTGGTGAGAGTCTCGGCATCACAGAAGATCTAAAACGCTGCTTCCCAGACAGGTATCAACAGATTCTATCGGTGGCCTACTATTTAATTTTGGAAGGCAAGAGTCCGCTGAGTCGCTTTCCAAAGTGGGCAGCTCTTCACAAGCACCCTTATGATAAGGACATTCCCTCCCAGAGAAGTAGCGAGTTGTTTGCTTCCATCAGTGAGGATGAACGCTATCAGTTTTTCTGTCTTCAGGGTAGGCGGCGTACAGAAAAAGAGTATTTGGCCTATGATACAACTTCAATATCCAGCTATTCAAAAGGTCTCAAGCAGGTGCGTTATGGTTACAACAAAGAGGGTGACTATCTTCCCCAGATTAACTTGGCGCTGCTCTTTGGAGAAGAGTCCAATCTTCCGTTTTACTACCGCAAGCTGCCCGGCAATATTTCCGATGTCAAGACCATTAAGAATCTCATTGCAGACATGGACTTTCTCGAATACAAGAAGATAAAACTTGTCATGGACCGCGGGTTCTACAGCGAAGAAAATATTAATGCCTTATTCCAAAATCATCTGAAGTTCCTCATGTCGGCGAAGTTATCGCTGACATTTGTAAAGAATGAACTTAACAACGTACGCGACAACATTAGAACTTGGACTAATTACAGTCAGAAATATGAACTGTATGCCCTTACCCAGAGTATCCGGTGGACGTATTCCCAAAAGAGACCATACATTGGGGAAACCCTAGCGGGAGAGCGGCGCATGTACCTGCATCTGTACTTCAATAGTGAAAGAGCCTTGGAAGATGAGAAAGAATTCAACATCAAGCTAATTAACCTACAGGAAGAATTGATAACAGGCAAAAGACGGCCTGAACATGAGAAATTATATGCAAAATTCTTTGACGTCTCCTCAACGCCCGTTCGGGGCATCAAGGTAACTGCCAAGCAAACGGCCATTGATGAGGCGAAAAAAAATTACGGATTTTTTGCCCTCATCAGCAATGAAATCAAGGATCCAATTACAGCCCTTGAAATCTACCGCAACAAAGACCTTGTAGAAAAGGCGTTTGGTAATCTAAAAGAACGGCTAAACATGCGTCGTTTGTTAGTATCCTCGGATGCCAGCCTTGACGGAAAACTGTTTGTGCAATTTATCACCCTGATCTTTTTGTCCTATCTGAAAAAACACATGCAGGACAACGATTTATTCAAAAAACATACGATGCAAGGATTACTGGACGAATTTGATATCATTGAATGTTACCACCAGCCCGGCTCTAAGCTACGCGTGGGAGAGGTCACGAAGCGACAAATGGATCTTTACAATAAGGTGGGGGTTACCCCACCAACCTCGCTACAGTAATCCGGGAATCTAGGTTAGAAGAAAGAAGACGAAAAAACGCCGTAATGGTTGCTGTATAACCGCTTCGGCGTTTTAAAATTATCCTATTATTTTAGGTTTATTGTTAAATCTAGTTTTGTACTTGCACGAAATTAAGTTAATGTCATATTGGTCTTCAACGTTGGGAGCTTCAATCATCACCTAACGAAAAGTTAAGGGTTTTCCACAGCTTATAATAGTGGTGCTACGTTTAGTTTTCTGCTATGCTCTATATAAAGGACGGTGCTGCTCTTAATATGCCACAACTAGATACGTATAAGCTTCTTCAAAACAGAGATTTTGGTAATCCTTTTCGTGTTGTCCAAATCCCCTTCCAGCGTGCATATAACTCTGTATATGATGCTGCATTGAATATCGTTTCAGATCCAGTTCTTCCAGTTTCTTTTGATGCGGGAACCCTGCCGCATTGTGGGATGAGTACATGAAAAAAATCAGACGGATTGTAATCATAGGATGTTTCTTATTGCTGGTGACATTGAACCTGGTTAATGTCGTAGAAGCCACTAATGGCGTATTTGATCTTCGCGGGGAGAAGGAAGTACTAACGCCCTTGAAGACGCAGTGGGAATTTTACTGGGAGGCACTGCTGGAGCCAGAGGATTTTGACGCTGGTGCACCGGAGCCTTCCGGCTATGTACAGGTGCCCGGCGCTTGGAAAGGGTATCGGCTTAATGGGGATACCCTGACCGGGAACGGTTATGCGACGTACCGGTTGAAAGTGCTAATGGATACGGATAGGATCACCGCTTTTAAAATCCCCCGAATCATAACTGCCTACCGGATGTGGGTGGATGGGGAAGAGGTGGCCGCTGCCGGAACTGTGGGCACTAGCCCCAGGGAAAGCAAACCTCAATACCTAACCCAACAGGCTTTTGCCATGCCGGAGCAGGAAACCGTTGAGATTGTGATTCAGGTGTCCAATTTTCACCACCGCAGCGGCGGAATCTTGGAGGATCTACTTGTCGGATCGGCGGGTCAGGTGTTATCTGCCACTAAAAACCGTCTGGCCTATGAGCTGTTTCTTTTCGGCAGTTTACTGGTGATGGGTGTGTATCACCTAGTGCTGTTCCATTACCGGAAAAAAGAACGCTCGTTGTTTTATTATGCCCTGTTTTGCCTGGTGATTGGTATTCGGACGCTACTGGTGGGGGAAATATTTCTGACTCAGGTATTTCCCTTCTTCAATTGGGAACTGGGCCATAAGCTTCAGACCCTCAGTTATTACGGCGGGGTCCTAACTCTAATGCTATTCTTCCGGGAAATGTATACACAATATGTATCGGTCGTTGCTGTGAAAGCCAGCACCTTGGTAGTGGGACTTTTTGGTGCGGTGGTATTGTTGACACCTGCGCGGATCTTTACAGTGATCAATCCAGCGTTCCAGGTCTTTACCATTCTGCTAAGCCTCTATATTTTTGTCATCCTTTTTCGGATCGGCAAACAAAAGGAAAACGGTGCTTTGTTCATTGGC
>JANKMV010000340.1 GCA_024650095.1 Bacillota bacterium
CATGGAAATGACAGTCATCACTAGTGTCGTATTAATAAGAAAAAAAACGAGTGTACTAATAAAAATAGGAAAGATATCTCTGGGCATGGTAACGTGCCCAACTATACCGCCGCTAGCTATAAATGCGTACCCGGCTATACCCGTAGACAATGCTATTTGTGAAGCATTAAAAATCATTTTATGCCACATCTCACGAAAACGAGTAAATGTGCGGATATGAAGAAGCGTACTGAAACTGGCCCAAACAGCACCAACAGGTCCAAAAATAATAATTATGGCTAAATCGAGCGCAAATGTCACCGCAACTGAACCACTCCCCCTTGGCAGTGGAATATCTAAATGTTCTAGTAAAATATGTAACAAGATAAAAAAAAGAAAATCAATCGTTAGGATTTGCTGAATCTGCAAGTGCAGACAGAAAAATAGTGCGGCAGCAATGAATACGGCTATGGTATAAACTTTAATGGCTAAAGGCTCATCTCGAAAAGACACAAGCATTCCTCCTGCTATAAAAAAAGGACCGGCGCATTTAATTTACAGCCATTTATAAG
Source organism: Bacillota bacterium (assembly GCA_024650095.1). Lineage (GTDB taxonomy): Bacteria > Bacillota > Dethiobacteria > Dethiobacterales > Dethiobacteraceae > JANKMV01. The sequence continues at coordinate 552 of JANKMV010000340.1, forward strand.
TAGCACCACCAGCAAGCACGAGAGCTGCTAAAGCAGCAACAGCACGCAATACCTTCGCCATTAAAATGTCCCCCTTTACGGTTGTCTCTGCCGTGGTTCGCTATAAGACGACAGGAAACCGCTTCGCTCGGGGTAAAGAACAATGCCGGTCCTTTTTTTAACTATGCTAATATTATCTAGTAATGGGAACGCGTCTATTGATGGCACAAAGGGTCGCACGTACCACGGCTTCTTTCTCATCCTGCCGAATCAACGCACTTCCCACCAGATATTCCTCACGTACGCCTTGCACAAACGTGAGGGTTGTAGAGACCACATGATGGTTGCCCAACGGAAACTGAGCCACATCTTCTAGTGTTACTGTACAGCCTGGCTCAAGAAACCCGCTGATGGCGTCCGTTGCTGCTTGCGCAAAGAGACGGAGACTGTTCCGCCGTGTGTTGACACCGCTACTGCGACCCTGACAAGAGTGCTTGTCCAAAGACAGTTCCACAACTGCTTCCAATTGATTGCCTTGCAGTGAATAGGTAATGGCAGAAAACGTAAGTCTTTTTTCATTGATTAACTTCTGGTCCTTATGTAGCTGTACCACAGAAATTTTCTTGTGATCCACATCTATGCCAAACTCTACACGCAGTAATGTCTCAATGTCTCGCACCACTTGTTTTGCGTTACGGTTATCTTCGGCTAAGATATGAATTTCTTCTATTTCTTTTTGCTCGCCGAGCACGATACTAACAGAGAGGACATCACGAATTTGCTTAATCGTATTTTCATAATCCGAAATTTTAGTTTCTTTTGGAGCATCGGCCACGACATCATCCACCTCTCTCTATTTCTTGTCTAAGTGACGCGAAGGAACTGTATATTCCATATATTTCAATAGCTTCTTTCCTATTTCGACCAAGTCTGTGAATATCCTCTTTACATAGATAAAAAAGACGCTAATTTTGACAGCCGATTTCTTGAATAAAAGCCAAAACACCCCCCGTAACGAGTGAATGTCCCCCTAAAACAACAGGTATATCACAATCCTGGGCGGCGCGAGTAAACTCCTTCACAAATGGATCTTCTATTTTTTCATAGGCCCCCAGGTCCGAATAAAAACGATCCGCATCTGAAAGGACCGTCTTACGATGTGCAAATAAGACACGGGTATCGATAAGGGCTGCTGTTGCCGTTTGTGCTAGAAAGCTAAAAAAGCGCTCTGGGCCAATTTCGTCTAGCCAAAAACCAAGCAAAGAAACAACCTCGTTACGCTCCAAGCGACCCAGTGACTTCATGCCCCGTTCTTCAGAAAAAATTCGTAGTCTTACTTTAAGGTTTTGGTTAATACGGGCAATGACCGGCGCTCCAATACGACCTATCATGGCAACTTCTGGGTAGTGCCCCGCCAGCACCTCTTTCATCCGAGTAATACTTTGGAGCGGCAGTGCTAACTCATCAAGTATACTCCGTAGCTGTGGCCCTCCAAATGGGGAAGCTGCTAATACTCGTAAATCAGTGGGAGTATCTATATCAAACTGCGTTCCTAATGTTACCGGTAGTAAAATCTGTTCGAAGTGAGCATCATATCGTAACAGCAACGCTAACGAATTATCCGTTGTGGGTGCCGGATATTTTTTCAATACAGTCGCGGGATTAAAGGCGATGATATCCGCAGATTGCACATTATTTGTTACATAACACTGTTCCTTGGCCAGTACCTGCTGACAAAGAGAGCGAAGTTCACTTACTTCAATTAATGGCACCGCTGCACCCCCCATACAAAGTACGGTGCGTACGTGATACCGATCAATTAAAGCAATAAGTTCTTCACCAAACAGAAACTCTGCTGGTGGCATTGTATTCACTTCCACCAGCACTTTAGATTCCCTTGCCAAAGCAAGAAATTGTTCTTGGTTCGTAGACAAAATAATGCGATCTATCTCTGGAATTTTTAACAGCTTCTCCAAATTGTCCTGCAAAGCAGCATGACGTACCGAGAGTAGGATTTCTTCCACTGGGCTTTTTGCATCGTTACCTTCAAAAATAATGACATCTAACATCTTTTACACCATCCTTTCTTTTCTACAGCGAAAAAGCCGGACGCATCCGGCTTTTTTTAAGATTAGGCGGTCTACATTTTATTGTAAGGTCGGTTCAATGAGACCATACTTGCCGTCTTTGCGACGATAGACCACATTGATCTCATCGTTATCTCCGTTAACGAAAACAAAGAAATCGTGTCCGACTAAATTCATCTGCAAAATGGCTTCCTCCACAGGCATGGG
>JANKMV010000341.1 GCA_024650095.1 Bacillota bacterium
GTCCAGTCACCACGATCTATGACTCCATTGTCAAGATCGCCCATGAAGGAAATTTGACCACCATATTTTTTTACAAGTTCAGGCACGTTATTTGTTGTTGTGCATCCTTGGAACACATCGATGCCCACTTCGATCATATAAGGAACAAGGTTGGCTGCATAAGAATCACTGTGGTGAACAATGATCTCTACACCGTTAGCTTTGTAGAATCCGTATATTTTCTTATATGCCGGAACGATGAATTCCTTAAACATTGCCGGTGAGAGGAACGAATTAATGTGACTACCCCAATCATCATGATGGAAAATAGCATCGGGATGATAATTATCGACAATCAGTTTTCCATAAGCCAGTTCATAATCCACAAGGTAGTCAATCAGTTCCTTAGTAGCTTCAGGCTCTTCATAGAAGTTGAGCAAACAATCATCCATGCCTTGAAGATGATGAAGTTGTTCAAATACACCAGGAGCCACCGTATAGGTTGCAAATACTTCATTACGGTCAATCGCTTCTGCATTAACTTTGTACTTGTCCCACTCACTTTGTGGATAATCAAGTTTAGGCGCTTTTACGATTTCTTTCCATTTGGTAATATCCTGTAAAACTCTATGCTCATCATCATGAACAGGAAACGAACCAGGAGTATTAGCCTGAAACCGTCTGGTAACTCCCCAATCATTCACTACATCAGGACCGCCTGGTACAGGTCTTTTGGAAGCTAAAGTAACTGGATTACCACCTGGGATCATACCTAAGTATTCGTACTGATTAACAAATCTGTCCGGACTTCCGCCCCTAATCGTTTCCAAAAAATTCTGTCTTTTTGTTAACAAATGTATTTCCTCCTTTTAAAATTTGGACTCTTACTATGTAATGACCAAATTCCATAAATCTTACCTCTATCGTACAATGAATTCGCAATATTGTCAATTGATTCATCACCCGGCATCCTAATAATGTTACCGTTCTAGCTTGGTTTTAGTCCGCCCTAACATCAGCGTTTTCTATGCATACCACTTCAATTATTTCTGTTACTAGTGCTCTTCTCATTCACTTTCCAGTTTTTCATAATGATCCTGACACATTCCCTTGTTTATTAAGCAGCAAATATAATTTATGTTATGCTACTTTTTGGTCTGACCCTGATTGTCAGTAAATGCTTAATATCATTTAAGACATCTTTGTCTTTGACCTCTATCATCAACCATCTCCCCATGGCTGAATAAGCCATCTTGTCATAGAGTTCATTTACATACGTCGTAAACAATTCTGCATCCATGCCTATTTTCACTTCTTCTTCCTCTTTTGGTCCAACAACCACCAAAGCTATAAAGTAACCTGCCATCGGATAAAGGGTACAAAGAGATCTACTGGCCTTTTTGTACTTTACATTCCATCCCGGCTGCGCAGAGCATCTGCTGTAGGCGATTTGAGGTTTGATCTGGTATGTTTCTTCGATATAGGCACTCAATTCATCCCAGATTGATTTTGCTTCACCAAGATACTCCCTGATATCTTCAGTAGAAGGGATATGGTCAGCATCAAGGATTTCATTCCAATTCATAAATACACTATCCATTCTTTATAAAATTAAAGCGCCAATAAATACTTTCAGCTTATACCTTCTTCAAGATCAGAAATAATCTTTTGTCTACTCTTGAATATGAAGTGTTTTAAAGCATCGGCACGGGAAATCATTGCCGATATCGTACGATCTCTTTAGCGCCATTCACCTCTGCTTTAGTTGTAAATGCTCGTAGCTATAATCCATTAACAATATTGGTGGGTCGATTGTTTTTGATTACAGCATTAATATTGTTCCAAACAGTCTGGTGCATTTTTCTAAAAGCCCCTTCTGTTGTCCCAGCTACATGCGGTGTAAACAGAATCTTATACCGGGCTGATTCAGGCAGAGAAAGTAACGGATTATCCAAGGTCACCGGTTCAGGTGTCAACGTATCAACAGCAACGCCGGCGATTTGTCTGGATATCAATGCCTCTCGTAACGCTACTTGGTCAACCAGTTCTCCCCTTGCTGTATTGATCAGAATACCGGAGTTCTTCATTTTATTCAGAAAGTCCTTGTTGACCATATTGGTAGTTTCCACAGTAACAGGAATATGGAGACTAACTATATCAGAGGTGGCAAGTAAGTCATCAAGGGACAAAAATCCGATATTGTACTCACTTTCCAGCTGGGGGTTTCTGTTGCAGTCGTTATAACCGATTTTAGTGCCAAAAGCAGCTAGGCGTTTTAGCGTTTCAATACCAATGGCACCCAGTCCGATTAAGCCGACATGACAGTCAGCAATTTCCTTAATTCCTTCTAAAATCATACGTTCTTTTGTTTGAATTTGTTTGCCGGCTCGAACCTGTGCATCGCCTTCCAGGAGGTTTTTCAACATTGCCAGCATCAGCATAATTGTGTGTTCAGCGACGGCACCGGCATTTACGCCCATATTGTTGCAGACATAGATATTTCTCTGTTTTGCGGCCTCTGTATGAATCCGGTTGTAACCCACACCTTCCGAATGAATCATTTTCAAATTAGGCATCTGTTCGATTAAATCAGCACTAATTTCTTTAATAACATCGGTAAAAATAAAGTCTGCATTCCCTGCGTTATCAACAACTTCCTGGTCACTAGACGCTACATCCATCATGACTAATTCCATCTGCGCCGGAATATCGCAATACTCTTTGTATTTAGCGACTCTTTTAGGATTCACGAAGATCACTGTTTTCATCTGACGAACTCCTTTTCACTTTCAATTATTGCTGCTTTATTAGCAAGTGTAGATTTTTGCTCTTCGCTTTCTTCT
>JANKMV010000342.1 GCA_024650095.1 Bacillota bacterium
TGAGCTGTGTCCATATAAACAGCAACGGATCCGCCATAGGGATCCTGCACATCACCCATGGATGCGCAACTTTCTTTCAGGGTACTTACTTTTGACGCGAACTGGGGGAAATGCTGCAACAGTACCTCTTTATGGGCGCTGGTCATCACGAGGATTTTGTCTGCTCGTTGTGCCAACGCTGCCGTTAATGGTCGTGATTGGTGTGCCGACAAGTCCAGTCCCAGTGTGTGCGCCACGGTCAAGGCATGACTGCTAGCAGACATGCCCGCTAAGGCTGACAATCCTGCCGAGGCAACCACCCACTCAGACAAAGCAGCTTCCTGCAAAAGAGCCTCGGCTAAAACCTGTGCCAGCGGGCTGCGACATGTATTGCCGGTACAGAGAAAAAGCAACATTTTTTTTTCTTTACCCATCCTTGCCATCACCCCACATCAATTACGCGCGGCCCTGCCGCTTTTTCTAAACGATTCATCAATGCTAAACCCATTCCCTCTGTACTATACCCCTCTGCTATAATAACATCAATTTCCCTCTCATCAAAATATCGTAGAGCGTCATATAAATGAGCCGCTAGCACAGCTGGTTGATTACGGTGACCAAGCACCACCAGCTCTGCTGCTTTTTGGTGTGTGGCGCTCTCTGCAGAAAGGATAAGCCCCACCCGCTTGCCTTGCGCCTGAAATTGCTGTTGTAGCTGTTCTAGCGTACTCAGCTGCCTCTCGGGTGCACCCTTGAGTAGGTACAATGGTGCTTGCGGCGCATAATGTAGATATTTTAAACCGGGGGAGGGTGGCTTGTCCCCACTATCTTGCAACCATGTGGCCACAGAGCAATCGCGCTGTAAGACAGCACGTATTTGCGCGGGCGTCACTGCACCAGGCCGCAGGACAATGGGCTTACCATCACGTATGTCCAACACCGTTGATTCCACTCCCACATCACAGGGACCACCATCAAGCACCGCATCGATCCGTCCTGCCAAATCATGCAACACATGCGCAGCCGTGGTGGGGCTAGGCCGACCCGATAAATTTGCACTGGGGGCCGCCACAGGGATGGCTGCTGCTTGTAGTAGCGCCAAGGCGGCTGGATGCGCGGGTACGCGGATCGCCACACTATCGAGCCCACCAGTGGTGGCAGCGGGTACATGGGCTTGCTTACGCAAAACCAAGGTCAGCGGTCCAGGCCAAAAATGAGCGGCCAACGTCCAGGCTGCAGACGGTATATTTTGTGCTAACGTCTGCATTTGGCTGGCTTTAGCGATATGGATAATGAGAGGGTTGTCCATGGGACGCCCTTTGGCATGAAATATTTGTTTTACTGCGTGTGGATCCAGAGCGGCAGCGCCTAGGCCATAGACCGTTTCTGTGGGAAACGCCACCAGACCACCCTGGATGAGGATCTTTGCTGCTTCGCTAACTTCCCCTGCCAAGGTGGCATGGGTGCGGCCATCAAAGATCAAAGTTCCACTACTATTTTTTCTAGCCATCTGCACACTGCTTTCTTTGCCTAGCTATAAAGGGCAATAAAAGGTATTAGTTCGACAGTCTGGGTAAAAATTCCTTCAAAAATATTTTGCCCAAAATGCGCTCTCCTCACTGCTTACCATTATCTTTTTTGGCTAAGATGTGATAAATTATTTTTAAAGCAGTAAAAGGAGGCCATTATGGATAAGAAGCATTTACGCACGTTACTGCAAAATGTACGAAATGAAGATTTAACCATTGACGAAGCTATGGACCGCTTGCGTCACCTAGAGTATGAGGATTTAGGCTTTGCCAAAGTAGATCACCATCGTGATCTGCGGCAAGGGTTTCCCGAGGTAATTTACTGCCCGGGTAAAACTACGGAACAAATTGTTAAAATTGCTGAAAGCATGGCCCATACCACCAACAGTGTGCTGGCCACTAGGGCTGAGGCCCATGTTTATGCAGCCCTCAAGGAAGTTTTCCCCGACGCTGAGTACCACGAACTACCCAAAGCTGTGGTGGTGCACCGTGACCAGAATGATAAGGGAATAGGTACCGTACTGATCGTGGCCGCTGGCACTGCCGATTTAGCCGTGGCGGAGGAGGCGGCACTGACAGCACAACTAATGGGTAGTCGTGTGGAACGTTTGTATGATGTAGGTGTTTCTGGCATCCATCGTCTTTTCTCTAACCAAGATAAATTAATGAATGCTAACGTATTAGTGGTGGTGGCAGGGATGGAAGGCGCACTGGCCAGTGTGGTGGGTGGCTTGGTGGACAAGCCCATCATCGCCGTACCGACGTCGGTGGGCTACGGAGCCAACTTCGGTGGCCTCTCCGCTTTACTCACCATGCTTAATACCTGTGCTACCGGCGTGTCTGTGGTTAATATTGATAACGGGTTCGGCGGTGGTTATAACGCGGCTTTAATTAACCGTGTACAGGTTAACGGTTCGGGGGGTTAAACAAATGAAAATACTCTACTTTGATTGTTTCTCTGGCGCAAGTGGCGATATGATTCTTGGTGCCCTGCTTGACGCAGGCGCATCTCTCACCGCCATCAAAAGTGAGCTAGCCAAGCTACCCCTTAGTGGCTACGAACTTAAAACCGCTCCTGTAAGCAAAAAGGGTATTGCCGCACTGAGCGTAACGGTGGAGGTACAGGAAGGGCAACAGCCACATCGACATTATAGTGACATTAAAGCCATGCTCTTGGAAAGTGAGCTATCACCACCTGTGCGTGAACTCAGTCTCGCCGTTTTTGCTCGTTTAGCCGCAGCGGAAGGAAAGGTTCATCAACAACCGCTCGAGCACGTGCACTTTCACGAAGTGGGCGCTGTGG
>JANKMV010000343.1 GCA_024650095.1 Bacillota bacterium
GTACCTTCATGCTCTTCGTTTTGCATCATAGGAAAATATTCTAATCCTTTAGTTACAGAAAGAAAGCCAGTATTAACCCGTGATAGCCAGAGAATTTCCTTGACATGCATACCCTTCGGGAGATCTGGAGCTACAAAAGCAGGCGTTTCCGCACCGGTTACCTTCAAATAACCACTTCTAAATACATCTGTCCTTTCATTTTTCTCCAGACCATCAGTTGCTTTAATAAATACGGTATCGTTAATACTATCTTCTGCTACAGCCTCAAATAAATTATCACATGAGATGGCCTGATCCAAACTTTCATAATACGTATAGTCCTGTTTTTCGAAATTATGTAGAGCCGTTTCCAGTATTAATAACTTGGTTAATACCAATTCTTCTTTGAGCTCGAGAATTTCAACTCTAAGTAAATTCCTAACCCAAAACATGGATCTTTCTTCAGGAATAAAGGCTCTTAAAGGCTGCGTTTTCTCTTCAAGAGGTTCTCCATCGATTTCATATGCCAAGATAACATCTCTGATTTCCAATATCTCTGCCGGAACCTCCATCATATAGCCGTCCCCGGCCACAAGTCTAATGCCACTTAGATTGTGCTGGTTCTTACCCATGCTCTCAAGAATATCCGCTAACAAGGCACCCTTGATATTACATATATTTTCGTTCCCATCATCATCAATGGTTACTATTTCTTTCTCTACTACTGGGAAATCCATTATTTGTGACATAGACAATGAAATTTCACCCGTATCTGAAGTTACAAAACCGATACTAACCTCGTCTTGAGATGACTGATCATTACTATTTTGCTCATTGCCGCAAGCTGTACAAAAAATCACAAATGAAATTAGTGTAATAACGATAAGTACTCTTTTCAATTAATTCTCCCCCTTATATTTTCTATACGCTCTGAGCCCTCTGTTCACGCCTGCAACAATACCCTCACTGGTAATAGTAGCACCCGTTACAGCAACTATCTCCTCAGGAGCCTTTGCTGCCATTTTCACAGTCTTTAAATCCCTATATACATCCTTATCTGCAAATCGATCCAGGAACCATTCTTGAGTAGCATAGCCGCCATATGTATCCGTTTCGCTGTGTTGCAAAATGGTTATAGCCAGCAACTTGTCCTGGATAACGTCTAGAGTTAAAGCCAGCGTAATTAAACCATTATATCCTCCACTTTCAATGACTTGCACCATCCTTAGCGGTGTTCCGCCTTCATCTTTTACGAGATAAACACTTTTTATAAATTCATCTTCTAGCGATTTGATTCTTGAAATGGATTCTCCTTCGTTTAGAAAACCGTCTGTTTGTATTTGCGCATTAAATGATACAAAATATATGACTATCAACCCGCATACTAAAAGTGCTGCAAATATCAACAATTTCTTTTTTATTTATGCTCACCTCACATGAAACAACAAAAATACCCCTTTCCGTGGAAGGGGTACAGAAGGCAGCAGAAAATAAACTTCTACCTACAAATAAACTCCTTTTCCAACGGGAGGCAATGCCGTTTCCAGCATAACCCTAACGGTTTACTGCCATAGGATCTTCCCGTAGGCTCATAAACTCGGAGAAATTATATAGTTGTCTTGACAATTTTAAAAATCGTTATGCTTGCTCATGCATAACGATACTATTATTTTATTCTGTTGTCAAGTAGGAAAACTAACAAGATACTTTAAAATAATACAATCCCTTTACGGATGAAAGGTAAAAAACCATCATCATAAAAATTACTCAATGAGCTGCGTAGCACCGGTAGTGCGATTTTTCAAATGAGCAAGGTCATACACAATCCAGGAAACCGATATAATACATCTTTAATGCGGACTGAATCGGAGGACTACTCGTCGCATTTGTTGCTCATGTTAAATTGATCATAAATATCCCCATATCAGCTTCATACTCTAACTCTTATTACTGCAACTGGGCCCCTTATGTTTCTTGTGAGTTTGCCTCTGAAATGCTATAATCGTATGCAACAGAATAAACATTTTGGGAGGGTACAATGAAACAGGATATGCTAGTCATTTTGGACCTTGGCAGCCAAAATAATACTGCCATTGCCAGGACAGTCCGCGATCTTGGTGTATACAGTGAAATTCATCCCCATGATATCACAGTGGACAAGCTTCACCAGTTGCCAAACATTAAAGGCCTTATTATCAACGGGGGCACAAACAATCTGATTAACGGAGTTAAAATTGATATCGACCACAATATATACTCAGCAGGGTATCCTGTTATGGTGGTTGACCATAAGCCGTCATCAAGTGAAAACATAATTGACCAGTGGCCGGAAACGGAAGAAGAAATCAAAGGAGTATTACATAATTTCATATTTAACACCTGCCGTGCAGAGCCCAACTGGAATATGAAAAACTTCGTGGAAGATCAGGTTGAACTGATCAAAAAGCAGGTCGGTGATAAGAAGGTACTACTCGCCTTATCCGGCGGCGTAGACAGCTCGGTCGTCGCTGCACTGCTCATCAAAGCCATCGGTAAGCAACTGGTGTGCGTGCACGTCAATCATGGTCTAATGCGCAAGAATGAATCGGAAGCCGTTATTGACGTATTTAACAATCAACTGGACGCAAACCTAATCTACGTTGATGCCAGTCAACGTTTCCTGAACAAGTTGGAAAACGTAGCCGACCCTGAACAGAAGAGAAAAATCATTGGTGCTGAATTTATTCGTGTATTTGAAGAAGAAGCACGAAAACTGGAAGGCATAGAATTTCTCGCCCAGGGAACCATCTATCCAGACATCGTAGAAAGCGGTACCAAGACGGCAAGCGCTGT
>JANKMV010000344.1 GCA_024650095.1 Bacillota bacterium
GTCTGATCAATAGCAGGGATGAATTCTTCGTGGAGCATTTATAATTTATTAAGTGAGGTGTTTTATTTGGATATTATAAATAGAAGAGATGTGGAAGTATTATCCCAGCATACAGGAGAAGGGCCATATGTGTCCTTGTATCTACCCACAGATAGACTTGGTGGCGATAGCAAGCAAGGTGCGATCCGTCTAAAGAACCTAGTAGCAGAAGCCGAAGAACAACTAACTGCTAGAGGTGTGCGCCCTCAGGAGAGAAAGAAACTGCTGGAGTTACCTAGGCGTCTTGTTGATGATAGTATGTTTTGGAGTTACATGAGTGATGGACTGGCTCTTTTTCTCTCTTTGGCAAGTGCTCACTATTATCGACTTCCCATTCACTTCCACCAGCTGGTGGAAGTGGCGGATTCCTTTAATATTAAGCCACTTTTACCGCTGTTGGTGGGGGATGGAAAGTTTTTCATCTTGGCCATTAGTCAGAAAGAAGCTCGCCTTCTGCTAGGCACTAGGGATACGGTGGAGGTAATACCCCTTGGTAAAGAGATCGAACAGTTTGAGCAAGAAACAGAAGAGCAATTTCCAGAAAAAAATATTCAGTTTCACACCGGTACACCGCGTCAGGGTGGAGGTCGTCCCGCCATATTTTTTAGCCAGGGTGGGGAAATTGATCATGTTATGCAAGATAAGCTGTTGCGGTATTTTCGTCTTATTGACCGCAAGCTTCACGACCAATTTGAGGATGAAAGTTTGCCTGTGATCTTAGCTTCTGTAGATGCGCTCGTGCCATTATATAAAGAGGCCAGTCAATATTCGCAGCTTGTAGAAGAAGGAATAACGGGTAATCCTGATAAAAGTAGCATAAAAGAGCTTCATCAGAAGGCATGGGAAATAATGGAGCTATATTTTGCAAAAAGGAAAGATGAAGCAAAAATGCGCTACCTAGAACAAAAAGGGACAGGCCGGAGTACGGCAAATTTAAATGAGATTATTCCAGCTGCGTATCATGGTAGGGTCGATACTCTTTTTGTCACAGGGGGTATCCAAAGGTGGGGAAGTTTTGATCTAGAGGATAATACGCTGACGAAAGTTACCGAACCTGCCCAGAATACAAAAGACCTTTTGGCTTTAGCCGCGGTGCAGACGTTCTTAAAAAACGGCACGGTGTATATTCTCGACGTAGCTGATATGCCAGATGCTGAACCCGTAGTGGCTTTATTGCGGTATTAGTTATGCATCGTGACGAACGTTCGGCTTGAGTATTATGTGATATGAATGCGGAGGGATCACCTCCGCATTTTTGTACTGGCAAGGAAATCATAATAGCAGCAAGCGCGGAACGGTTAAGACCATGCCTACTCTTTACTCGTGCAGAGTAAAACTGTTAGCGTATACTGTGGAATAGAGAAATTCATGATTTATCTATTGATTAATAATCTAATAAATATAAGATGAATGTAGAGGATAAGCTGATGTGGCTGGCTAGAAATAGTGCTCAATTCTAATATTTTTGTATATAGGCATAATAAGCATTAGGTAACGGGTAGAGAGGTAGTGTTAAAAAGAAAATGAGGACGCTTGCATCATGATAGAATTTAAACCAATAGAAATTAAAGATAAGCAGTGGATTGATCCTCTCTTAGCCGCAGCTGATATGCGTGGCTGTCACCAGAATTTTACTAACTTATTTGCTTGGGCCAAAATTTATAATTATCGTGTGGCAAAGGTTAAAACGTTCCTCGTTGTTATGGGAGAACTAGCGCAGCAGGGGCCGTACTACTTTTATCCGGCAGGCCAGGGTAATATTGAGGAAATACTTAAGATGATGAGACAAGATGCAATGGAGCGCGGGCATGACGTAATTTTTGCGGGTCTATCTCCGGATAATATCGCACAGCTTGATGATTTGTTTCCGGAACGCTTTGTCTATAAAGAAAGTCGAGATAGCTTTGATTATATTTATCTCTTGGAAAAGCTTGTCTCGTTAGCGGGGCGAAAGCTACAAAGCAAGCGCAACCATATTAATCGCTTTAAGGCGAATCATAACTGGAGTTTTGAAGAGATTTCCGCTGATAATATAGATGAGTGTTGGGAGATGAACATAGAATGGTGTAAGGCCCACGGCTGTGAGGATGACGAACACCTTACAAACGAAGACTGTGCTGTGCGTCGTTGTTTTAATCATTATCAAGAGCTCGAGCTGGAAGGGGGGCTTTTGCGTGCTGGGGGAAAAGTGATTGCTTACACTTTCGGAGACAAACTAAATTCTGATACATATGACATTCATGTAGAAAAGGCATTTAGTGAAATTCAAGGCGCTTATCAAATGATTAACCGTGAATTTGCGGCTGTCATCCAAGCCAGATATCCACAATTGATATATTTTAATCGGGAAGAGGATATGGGTTATGCGGGCATTCGTAAAGCAAAATTGTCATACCGTCCCGTTGCAATGGAGGAAAAATACTGGGGTAACTATATTGCGAAGTAACCCGTCCCTATAGTGAGGGGTGCAAAAATTATGCAGCGTGAAGTTAGGCTCGCCCAAAGAGGTGAGGTTGCGCGACAAAAAGAAATATGGAAGCGTTGTTTTGGCGATGATGATCGCTATATTGACTTCTTTTATGATCACCGCTATCTAGAGGATCAAACGGTATTATTGCTGCAAGATGGTGTAATTTCAACCATGTTAACCATGATACCAGTCAATATAGTAACTCCGGATGAGAAGAGTTTTGCTTCCACCATGCTTTATGCGATCGCTACATATCCGACAATGCAAAATCAAGGGCTTGCCACCCAGAT
>JANKMV010000345.1 GCA_024650095.1 Bacillota bacterium
ATTGATTGCATACGTCAAGTTGTAATCATAATCTACATACGTAATAACTCTCGTCATCTCCACACTTTGCAAAGCACTAATGTAAGCCACTTTGATCGCCTCGGCAGTGGCATACGGCCGACCTTCTAGCATAATGGTGATAAACGTTTCCTTTGCTTCCGGTACAAGCTTGGTAACGCGAGTAACGTCCACTTCCAAAAGATTGCCCGCACTAGTTAACGCGGTTAGCATGCCTTCTTTTGTACTAGCATCGTTGATGGTTTTGACTGCTTCTTGTTGCATTGTGAGAGCATTACTGATGGCATCTTCAATGACAAGTTTGATGGCCTCGCCATTTTCATAGCCGCCCTCAGGACGGCTCTCCATCACGATTTTCCCCACCTGATTTTTACCATATGTGTTGAGTGCGTTAAAGTCGGTCAAATCAAGTGATAACTTTTCTGTTCCAATAACGATCAGCTGACGCATTTCACTGGCACTACTTGCGTTATTGATGGCACTTACAATATCACCCGAGCGTAGTATATCCCTAAAGGTAAGCTTTCCATCTTGACCAGTGGTTATTTGCTTAAGAACTTCAGGCATAGTAAGTTCTTTAGCATCGGCACTTTCTGTATAGTCCATCACATCCATACCAGAATTATAGGCTGTTAGTAGTGCAGCAAAATCGACATAGAGTAGTGATTTGTCATCATAAACAGTGTAAACACCTGCTCGCATCATTCGTGTATCAAAATCTTCCCATAGTAAGCCATTTCGGTTGTACGAATCAAGCATATCTTGAAAGTTGTACTGATAGACGATATTGTCTGTATCTTTAATTGTGTATGATTCAATAGCCGCAGCTACTGGTCGCATTGATACTACTAAAATAATCACAATAAGAGTTACCGTATTAAGCCAGCGTCTCAGAAGAACTCCCCCCCTCTGCTAAAAATTAAGTTTATCAACGAGTTAGCTACTTAGGCTTGATTACAACTAATGATTTCAACTGGGATTCAGTTTTTTGAGCTAATTCGCTATTTGATTTAACTAAACATTGAAAATATGAACCTTCATTCCTTGCAGGCTCATTTGATATGGTAACGGTATAGTCACCTGGTGAGTTTGTATTACTTAACCAGACACGAATACCTATTGAACCCGGATATTGAGATGCAACTTTTTCCACTTTGCTTACCCCAACCTTCAGCGGTGCTGTAGGTGGCGCAGGCACTGTGACGGTAAAGTTTGTAGTACCACTGGTGTATCCTGCCTTTGTTGCCCTCACCGAAATAGTTGTCTTACCAGCAGCTTTTGCTGTAATAGAAATGGTGTTGCCAGAGATCGTAGCCGAGGCTATACCTGAATTGCTAGAACTCACAGTCACCTTGGCATCAGAGGGGTTAGGCTCTGCCGTTCTTTGTACGGTTTTGCCTTTGGTTAGGGTAAAACTACTAATCCCGCCAAGCTTCACTTTGGGTAGCTCTGGCGTATTAACAGTTACAGAAAACGTTTCTTTTGCGGTTGTAAATCCTTCTTTGACTGCGGTCACTGTAATGGTTGCTCTTCCAGCAGCCAGTGACTTGATGGTGATGGTGTCACCTGATAGTGAGACGGTTGCCGCAGCTGTGTTGCTAGAAACTACGGTAACCTGGGCATCTGTGGGATCAACCGCAATTTGCTTGGTGGTGGATTTGCCTGGATTTAAGACCACATCAGCAATGCTTTGCAGCGTCACAATATGCTTGCCGTCAACATCAACGATGCCACCATCCACTAAGACGAATTTGCCTGCGGCAAATTCGTAGGTTTTGGCATCCATATCCATTTCGGAGCCATCGGCTAAGACCACCACCTGCTCAATGGTTCCTTTACCCTTAATACGAACGGCGGAAGCGAGGTCAATTACACCAATTTCTGTTTGCTCACCTAGTGTTAAGACAGAATGGTCTGCCTGCGATTCCATATAGACCTTACCAATACGCCCCGAGAGAAAATTGACAGCACCACTCTCATTCTCCACGGTTAGTGTAGGAAAGTTACCCGACAGCGTTAGTGTAGCTGAGGTTGTACTATAAACATGGCCAAACCCAATAACCTCGTCGCCGGTTTTCTCTTCTAGCTGACATTCAGATTCAATACGAACATGCCAAATGGCTGCGCTGCCTTCGGCATTAATCGTCACTGCACTGCTTTCATTCTTAACGAGCAAACGGTTCACTTGGCCGTCTTTAATGGTAACAGAGCCACCACCAAGTACAATAAGCTCACCCGTGATGGTGACATTGGTAAGTGTAACCTCACCCTCACCAATGGCCGCCTGTAAATAGAGATCACCGTTAATAACCATGTTCCGCAACTCGACTGCGCCCGCTGAGATCGTGGCTTTGCCGATAACAGTTTGAATTCCTTCGGATGGGCCATACACATCGGCAACATTCCAAGTTTGTGCCCATGATTCACCTGGATTTAGACCCTCATGCTCCTGATTAGGCTCTTCTTGGGCTTTTGTTGTCTCATTTGCTGGTTCTTCTCCTTCAGCGAATGCTTGTCCCCAAGAACCGCCGAAATAGAAAATACTCGCAAATAAGAGTAGACAAATGGTTAATGAAAGACCTATTATGTAACGTTTCACATTTAAAACCCCTTTTGCGCTGTTTTTATGGGTAGTTCTACAGAAGTTACCATAATTCCTGCACCAACAAAAAATTGATAAAAATTGGGACTTAAGTCTCATCCTTCGGCTTCACGGTTTCTCTGTCCTTCAACTCGCACAATGTAATATCAAAAAAAAAGAAAC
>JANKMV010000346.1 GCA_024650095.1 Bacillota bacterium
TACCATTCTTTAGCTACGTGAGGGGATAGAAGCCGCCAAGCACCATTTTTTTACCCAATTTATCTTTAAAGAGTTGTGGATCCCCGTATTCCATGTGTAGGCGTGTTCCTTGTGGCAAATCCTGCAGATGATCGATATAACGAGTCCAGTCGTCCTCACAGAAAATAGACATGGCCTGCCCATTTTCGGCACAAATATGACACAGTTTATGGAATGTTGGCCAGTAAAACTTCTCAAAATCCTTAAGATTAAGAAACGTTGGCATATGGGTGGGGATCGAGTTCTGACCTAGAATAGATTTTACTGGAACTCTAGCCTTATAGATGCAGTAAGGCATCAGTGCTTCCACAGCGGCCAACACTTTTTCTGGGATCCGTTTCGTATCTAGTGGTAATTTAGTAAAGCCACGACAATTATCGGCTAAATAGTCAAAAGGAATAAGTTGCATGCCCATTGTCCCGGGGGGAGCCGTATAGAATCCATATTTCTCAATATATTTTTGGCTTACCTCACCAAACAACTTACCCTGGTCCATCACGGCTAAAATGTTTTGCGCGAAAGCGATACTTCTTGATACAGGGTCTGTATCGTAGCCGCCATTGAAACGAGGTCCAACCTTCTCCACCATGAAGTCATAGGGGGCTTTAATGAACTCATCATATTCTTCCGCCTCAAAGGCAGACTTTTCAGGGTGCTGAATCATACCGCCTTTACCCATGGCATGGTCCCTACTTTGCAAAAACATCATGGCGATGGGATTTCTGGCAAAACCCAAGCGAAAGGAATCGCCCCGCAGAAGTTCCATCCCTTTATCAAAAACGTCCTCTAACAATTCTTTTGTATATGAATACTGTGAGGTCATTAAGTCCTTACCTGCATACTGGAGCATAAACTCCAAACCAACACCATCATTAATGGGGAACCTGTCCGGGATGATGCCGGAATAAAGATCTGTGTAAATTTTTGTCCGATACGCTTTTACTTCTTCTGCATTCATTTTAGTTCTCTCCTTATACACATATTTTTTTCATGCAACTTTTCTAAAGTGATTCTGTTCATACAACGTCAACAACAAGCCTGCTTTTTGCACAAGTTTTACTTAAATGTAGGGAACGGCCTCAACCGTTCCCTATATTTATGGCATCACATGAAGATACATTTATGAAGGTTTTAGTACACCGTAATAAAAGGTGTAACCATATTGGTATATTTGTCATATGCAGCACGCATGAGTGGCTCCACACGCTCATCGACAGGTGGGTATTTTTGCTTAAACTCATCAAAGGAAACAATGTACTTGGACGTAAAATCAGGATATAGATGGGAGAATTTTTGAATAGAATCCTCTTTTTTTGCGGTGGTTACTAGTTCGCCTGCATTCTCATATTTTGAGTTTTCCAAGACATAGTCCATCACTGCCACATAGTTGGCGGGGTTGATATCGTTTACGCTAAGTGCCCCTTTGTCAAATCTCCAGTTAAAATTACCACCAGGAGCGAGGATATCAATAAGCTCTTTAGCTTTATCAATGCATTGCTCTTTGGTGCCATTTTTTAATAAAGTTAGGGGGTAAAAACCACCCAGCACCATTTTCTTGCC
This sequence comes from Bacillota bacterium, assembly GCA_024650095.1. Lineage (GTDB taxonomy): Bacteria > Bacillota > Dethiobacteria > Dethiobacterales > Dethiobacteraceae > JANKMV01. Next base: position 1,600 of record JANKMV010000346.1, read on the forward strand.
AAGCTTATCTTTGAAAAGCTGTGGATCCCCATATTCCATATGGAGGCGCGTTCCTTGCGGTAAATCTTGTAGATGGTCAATGTAGCGCGTCCAGTCATCTTCACAGAAAATGGACATGGCCTGCCCTCTTTCCGCACAAATATGGCACAGCTTATGAAATGTCGGCCAATAAAACCTTTCAAAGTCCTTCTTATTAAGGAAGGTTCCCATATGAGTCATGATCATGTTATTGCCCAAAATTGAAGTAGCGGGAGTTCTGCCACGCCAAATACTATAGGGCATTAACGCTTCCATGGCTGCTTCTACTTTTTCTGGATAACGCTTAGTATCTAATGGTAACTTGGAAAAACCACGACAAAAGTCAGCCAAATAGTCATAAGGAACGGGTTGGATGCCCACTGTCCCCGGGGGTGCGCTGAAATAACCGCCTCTTTCAATTAATGTCTGACTCACCTCAGCAAATAATTTCCCCTGATCCATCACAGCATGCATATATTTGGCAAAAGCAAGACTTCTAGAAGCTGGATCTGTATCATACCCGGCATTCATGCGAGGCATAATCTTCTCCACGATAAAGTCATAGGGGGCTTTATTAAATTCATCATATTCTTCCGGCTCAAAGCCCGATGTTTCCGGGTGCTGGACAAAGCCACTTTTGCTCATTACATCCACTTTGGTTTGTAAAAACATCATGGCAATGGGGTTTCTGGCAAACGCTAAGCCAAAGGTATCTCCCCGCAGTAATTCCATGCCCTTCTCATAAACTTCCATAAGCAACTCTTTTGTATAGGAATACTGTGTTGTCATTAAATCCTTGCCCGCATACTGTATCAAATACTCAAGACCAACACCGTCCGACACGGGAAACCTATCTGGAATAATGCCTGAGTAAAGATCAGTGAACATTTTGATTCGGTACGCCTTTTTCTCTTCTGCATTCACTTTGTTTTCCTCCTTTATTCGCAAGCGAGCTATCTCTAATGAAGAGCATATGCTTGTACCCGAGTAAAAATGTTACTGACTGTCAAAATTCTGGCATATACTTCCTCTAGTTACTAATATATCATACTGCGATACAATATTTAAAGAGTAAATTTAATGTACTGATATACGTGGGTGTAAGAAAGGAGTACTTATTCAGTCCCTTCTGCTAACTTTATGGGGCCCGGAAC
>JANKMV010000347.1 GCA_024650095.1 Bacillota bacterium
GTGCAAGAAACGCGCGTCTATTCATTTTCCTTAATACGCGCATTTTTTGAATGTACAGTGCATAATTCTCTACAGTACAAGAAAGCCTTGTTATAATGCAAGGCTTTTTGAGGTACTACCCAAGCTATATACTATTATATTTTTGCCTTGTCCGTTAGTGCAACTCCGGTCCTCGTAGAAACGTAATTTCACTATCTTCCTCCCCGTTAGCTGCTTCAAGACACTCCTCACACAATAAGTACACAGTCAAATTTCCTTCATGGTCACGTTCTATTATATCGTCACCCGATTCAGCCGTCAACGTTACAGCACGTGGATCTTCTTCACGCATGTCTGCATGCATTACTTTTTTGTGACAATTTTGGCATATCCAAGTTATAAACAACTCTTTCACCTCTTCACTGTGCGGAAGAGCAATACTGCATTCCAGGTGGCGTGCACTAAAATGCCCGCCGCGATACCCACTCCAACCACACCCGTTTCAGCCGTCACCTTAGCTGTAGCCCAGCCAAAAAGACTGTGTGCTAACACGGCTGACACGGCTGCCAACTTTCGCCGCCGTCCACCTAACCCATCTATCAATCCCTCCATTACTCCAAACGCAAAATGCGTAGCTAGAATGCTGGTGTGGAAAAAATAAGCCATCATTGTTTTACTTACCTCTTCTACCAAAGGCACGGCACCAACGATCACAGAATCTTTCCAAACGGAATAGGCAAAACGGTTGATTAGGAAAGCAAGGCTAGCGGCAATAAATCCGGCCAGTAGCGAATTCATAGTCTGCTCCCGTACATTGATTCCCTTATTATGGGACTGAGGTGGATACTTTATACGCCAGCAACAGAATCTAACACTGGATATGCTCCCAGTAGTTTAAGCATAACCGCTTCTTGGCTCGCTTCACGGAGCGCTGCTTTAATGTCAGCTTGATCCGGAGTACCATCTAAATCAACAAAAAAGATATATTCGCCCAAGCGGCTTTTAGCAGGTCTAGATTCGATCCGCGTCAGATTGACCTTATGACGAGCAAACGCCTGCAGCACCCTAAATAGACTCCCCGCTGCATTCTTTACCGAAAAAAGCACGGATGTCTTAACGGCCTCTCCCAGGCGGCTCTCCCCATTACCAAGCACGACAAACCGCGTCCTACTCAATGTATCTTGAATGCCACTTGCAAGATTTTGCAAACCATAATGCCCGGCGGCGCGAACACTGGCAATGGCAGCGGTACCAGCACCCTTTGCGGCCACGATCTCTGCTGCTTGCGCAGTACTTAAAACAGGGATAATTTCAGCGTCGGGCAAGGTGCGACGCAAAAAATTCCGACACTGCCCCAATGCCTGTGGATGAGAGTAGAGTTGCCTGACCTCACGTTGTGTTCCGCTGACTGCCAATAAATTGTGCTCGATATCCACATCCAGCTCTGCTACAATCATCATGCGTAAACTCGTTGTCAGAACATCTAGCGTATCATGGACAGAACCCTCCAATGAATTTTCCAGTGGCACCACTGCATAACGAGCGTCACCATCCTCCACAGCCTCGACGCAAGTAAAAATCGTTGTACAAGGTTGCAACTGTGCTTCAATATAGCTCTGGGCTAGAAATATCTGAGCTGCCTCCTCAGAAAAAGTTCCCTGGGGTCCAAGGTAGGTGACCCTTTCCATTATTCCGCCTCACCTCGCCATAATCTTTTGCCTAAAACAGGCGCTAATGTGGCCACATCTGCCATCAATTCAGCAAAATGAGCGGGCGTCAAAGACTGAGGACCATCACAGAGTGCCCGGGCAGGGTCAGGGTGAACCTCAATCAAAAGACCATCAGCACCAGCAGCAAGAGAAGCTAATGCTAACGGCTTCACCAGGCGCCAGTCTCCGCCGGCGTGACTAGGATCGGCCACCACTGGCAAGTGTGTCAATCGTTTTGCCAAAGCGATGGCACTGACATCTAAGGTGTTACGGGTATAGGTTTCAAATGTACGGATACCACGTTCACATAAAATAACTTCGTAATTGCCCTCTGACATTACATACTCTGCTGCCATCAACCACTCTTCCACGGTGGCAGAAAGTCCTCGTTTGAGTAGAATCGGCTTGCGTAACTGCCCGACTTCCCGTAACAAGGGATAGTTTTGCATATTGCGGGCACCAATTTGTACAATGTCAGCGGTCGCTGCCACCATTTCCACATCCGCCGGATTGACTACCTCCGTCACCACGGCCAACCCTGTTTCTGCTCTGGCTTGACGTAAATATTCCAAGCCCCTTGCCATCAAACCTTGAAAAGCGTACGGTGAGGTTCTAGGCTTAAAGGCGCCGCCTCGTAATGCCGTGGCACCGTGTTCTTTTACCGCTCGAGCTGCCTCATTCAGCTGCGCTTCACTTTCCACAGCACAAGGGCCCGCCAACACTGAAACAAACCCACCGCCTAAGCGTAAATTCCCCGCTGTAATAATGGTATCATCCGGCTTTACTTCTCGACTCACCAACTTAAATGGCTGCGACACCCGCATTACCTTCTCCACTCCGGGCATGGTTTCCAATGCAGGTGGAACTTCCCCCTTCGCAGATCCCACCGCACCGATCACAATTCTAGATTCACCCCGAATGAGATGACAACGATAGCCATATTCCTCCAACACGTGTTCCACTGCTTCTAGTTCCCCTTCGCCAACACGTAAATCCATTACAACAATCATTTTTTAGCCTCCATTTTTTATATTCAAAGATGAATACTCATTTTTTTGCCATATAAGAAAGGC
>JANKMV010000348.1 GCA_024650095.1 Bacillota bacterium
AATTTATTTTACTAAAGCAAGGATTAATTGATGAGTACAAATTTGCAGACGAGCAAGGTGTATGCGATTTTGTTAAGCAAGCCGGCTGTATCCAGTTTGACCCCATAGACGTATGTGGTAAAAATGCGGAGCTGGTGCTCCAGTCTAGAGTAAAGGGTTTCACAAAAGCAATGTTGAATCATCTGCTTTATGAGGAGAGAAAATTGCTGGACTATTTTGATAAAAATCTTTCTATTATCAGCACGGCTGACTGGCCCTACTTTGCGCGTATTCGGGAAGCCTATAGGCAGAACACCCGTAGCTATGATGAAGTCAAAGCCGTGACTGAAGAGATTAAAGACACCATTCGTAAGAAAGGTAATGTCTGCTCCAAAGATGTTGGCTTCAATAAGAAAGTTGATTGGTATTGGAGTGATACTAAATTAGCTAGAGCGGCACTAGAAACTCTGTATTTCCAAGGCGACTTGATTATTCATCATAAGAAAGGGACAAGCAAATATTATGCCTTTACTGAAGAGCATCTTCCCGCAGCGATCTTAACCGCAGAAGACCCACACCAAACTGAATTCGAGTATTTGAAGTGGCGAGCATTACGCAGAATTTCTGCAGTGGGGCTCTTGTGGAATAAGCCTTCTGCTGCTTGGCTTGGTATTGAGGATTTTAAAGCAGCCGAACGAAACGCTATTTTTACCAAACTTATATTGGAGAGCAAAATCCTGCAAATTGAAGTTGAAAACATCAAGGATAGCTTTTATTGTTTAGCTTCCGATGAGGAGCTTATTGAAACCGTTCTTACCAATCCGACGCTTGCTGCTCGAACTGAGCTCATTGCACCCCTTGACAATATGCTGTGGGATCGCAAGTTAATTAAAACCATTTTTAATCTGGAATACAAGTGGGAGATATACACGCCCAAGGCACAAAGACAATATGGTCATTACGTTTTGCCGATCCTTTCAGGCGAACAATTCGTGGGTCGGGCAGAGCTTGTCAATGAGAAAAAAGCACAGCGTTTAGTTGTGAAAAACGTTTGGCTTGAAAATGGAGTTAAAACAAGCAGCTACTTGGAATCAGATATTGCTGATTGTTTCCAGCGGTTTGCTACGTTCAATCAATGTGAATTACGTGATGCAGCTACATGGCATCATCGCTAAAGAACTTATTTTTAAAGTGATTAATTATAGGAAAATAATTAATGTGCTGTTTTTGCCAGAATGGACAAAGAGTATACTGACACAATTGCACCCCCCCCTGCATATACTATAATAGTGACATCTTGATGGGGGTGCTTTTTTGATTCCATTCATCACGATTGTGGCGGCTGTGGTGCGGGAAATCGTCTTGCTCGTATCCTACTTAAACAACAACTCATTTCCCCAGCCACTCTCCCCTAAGGAAGAGCAACTATATTTACAGAGGTTGGCTGAGGGCGATAGCGAAGCACGCAGTGTTCTAATTGAACGAAACCTGCGTTTGGTGGCGCACGTGATTAAGAAGTTCGAGAATACAGGTGAGGACCAAGAAGATTTGATTTCCATCGGCACGGTCGGTTTGATTAAGGCAATTGATTCGTTTAAAGGGAACAAGGGTACACGGTTGGCTACCTATGCAGCCCGCTGTATTGAAAACGAAATTCTTATGCATATTCGTGTCATTACCAAACGAAAAGCTGAAGTTTTACTCAATGATCCCATTGGCACGGATAAAGAGGGTAACGAAATTACGTTACTTGATATCCTCGGTAGTGATGGAGAAGACGTCGTTGAAGAAGTTGATAAAAAAATGCTGGAAGCAAAACTTTACGAAGTAATTCGAAGACTTAAAACTCGCGAACGGACGGTGCTCGCCCTTCGTTTCGGTTTGCCCATGGGACGTCGGCAGACTCAAAAGGAAATTGCTAAAAACCTTGGCATATCACGCTCTTACGTCTCACGCATCGAGAAGAAGGTAATTGCCAAAATTGCAGAAGAATTCCGCGAAGAGAACACAACACTGTAAAAAAATGTGTGACAAAGGGATTATCCTTTGTCACACATTTTTTATTTTACCATCCTTTCTTTTTCCACAAAAGGCAAAAATAGCAGCTGTACTTATTGAGTAAAAGTTTGCTGATCGAAGAAGATAAATAGGTAGAATGTTTTACAGAAAGGGGAATGGTAATTTTGAAGACAGATGATGTCATGGTAATGGCGGACGAATATTGGCAAGAAAAGAAAATACACCTTCAGCTCTGGCTAGAATCTCCCATGGGAAGATTGGCCAGCCCCCACATTAGGGAGGCAGTTCGTGAAAAGATAATGTACTGTGATGAAAGAATCTCTGCGATAAATCATATTATTTCAGAAGAAGAACAGGCTACATTTGCTTTTGTATAAAGAAATAGAAACAAAGTCGTAGTACATAAATACGGCCGAGACAATAATGTTTCGGCCGTATTTATATGAACGAACGATATAGGGGAAGGAATACAATGTGTTTTTCTTATAGATTAATTAGATAGCAAACCGATGCAAATGAATGTAGGGAACGGTCAAGACCGTTCCCTACACAAGGCAGCGTGCATTGCGGGAATTGTATCAATGCACTATTTTTATGGGCTAAAAACTGGTAGCAAAACGATTCAAAGGAGGAAATGTAGTAGGAATGTAGGGAACGGTCTTGACCGTTCCGGACCCTCGAAAGCAGCATAAACAAGGTGTGACTTGAGAGCATTAACTGTAAGCACGGAACGGTCAAGACCGTTCCCTACACAAGGCAGCGT
>JANKMV010000349.1 GCA_024650095.1 Bacillota bacterium
CAAACACAATAAAAGTTGCATCTAATTATGTATTCCAGTAAATAGCTGAGCTAAAATTGGCGGGGTAAGCGCATTTTTTCGCTTTCTCTAGCTCGCTCACCTCATTTATTTGATGGTGAAAAATCTTAAGACCGCCACAAAAACAAGAATCTATATTCATCCTGCTGCTAACGCGGCAGGTATACGGTTATGTTTTTATAAAAAAGACAAATATTTGTTCCATATTAAAAGCAAAAAAATTGTATTAACCGTTTAAAGTTAAAAGATTTAGTGGACTCAAAGGCGGCTGAAAGTAAGATGGATTTTTTCAGGTTTAAGTGGCTTTTAATACTTGAAGCTCTGTTCGCAGGTGCTTACATAGCTCTGACCAGAGGCTTGTTTATCATATACTTAAGCTTCCTAGAATACCGCGTTGAAGAGATATCGTTGGTACTTTTTGTGGCAGCAGCTGTATCCTTGCTGATCAGTATTCTTTTGTATAAGCATCTTTCTTTTGTAGTCAATAAGGTAAAACTAAAATTAACCATTTTTTATGTCCTTGAAAGAATTGTTTGGTTGTTAATGCCCTTTGCAACCAACAGTTTATTGGTCATTGGGTTGTTCACTATTTTCACCCTCCTTTCATCTCTAATAGGAATTTTCTTAGTGTTCGCCATATACGGCTCTTTGACGGAAACGGACGTACGGGAAGTGACAGCAAAGAGAACTGCGTTGAGCGGCCTTTCCAGCGTCTTGGGCTTTGGCATGGGTGTTTTCTTGTTAGCATTCCTGCCCGAAGAAACTAAATTCTTAGCAATTTTCTTTTTAGGCTCAGTTATCGGTCTACTATCGACGTTTCTTATTCTCTCTTTGGATTTGTCAAATCTTGAAGGCTCGTTGCATCCTCAAGTCGTTGAAAAGCCTGAGAAGATATTTTCAACATCTGCCTATGTTGTTGTTTTGATGGCTTCAGGCAGCCTTGTTGATATTGCGTGGGTTCCCTACGTAATGAATCAGCTGATAGGTCCTGACTGGTTAGCCGCCTCCATGAGTCTCGCGGGAACATCCGCAAGCATACTAGCTTCGTTACTTTGGAGAAAAAGCACCTTCAAGACTTTGGGGGTTGCGCTTGCTTTGAACGCGTTGACGCCCATTTTGATAATGTGGATCCCTTGGCCCGAACTTCATGTTGGAATAAACGCTTTTGCCTCTTTTTCCTTCACCGGCGCCAACTTCATAGGCGTATTTCTTTTTGCAAGATATACAAAATGGTTCGGGGCTGCTAAATCAAGCATATTACTCATAATACTTGGGAATACAGCTATGTTAATAGCCACTCCTTTAGGCATGATTTCTATGGGAAATTATTTTGTAGTCTTTTTGATGGTTTTCGCCATAAGAATAGCATCTGTCGGCTTGGCATTCCTTACTATCCCTGAGGTTGCTGTGGTTCCTGAAGATGTTGCTAGCACTTATTCCCAAATCTTATACACCACTAGCATCTCGGGCTATCGGATTAGCGTTCATTTTTCCAAAGAAACAATATTGACCACACTCAAACTGCTTGGCTTTTCAATTATTTTAGTCGCTCTGTACGTGATATATCGTACCCTGTGGGTGCTAGTAATGTGACCACATACTTAATAGCGTGGTGAAACAAAAGTTATCAACAAAGATATGCTAATTTTCTCAGAGGCGATATCAGTTGGCTGCTGAAAATTTGTTTGATATGTTGCGAGAAGCACTCGCCCAAATTGCAGTGGAGACTTTGCAGCTTTTGCCCAATATATTCCTAGCATTAATAATCACCGCGATAACTTTCGTGATGATTAAAGTTTTGAACTATTTTTTCAAAAGGATGTTGAAACTAGTAAAACTGGATGATATGTTTAAGAGGTTTGCTGGTTTTTCTCTCCCTTTCACGACTGACGGATTACTAATATTCTTAGCTGATTTAGGTGTAGTCTTGATTGCTATTTACGCCATAACCAACGTATTCTTCGGTCCTCAGTATTTACAATTTATCAACGAATGTCTTTATTATGGTGCCCGTATTGTCAGCATATTGGTTATTTCCATAATTTTTCTCACTATCTTTAATTTGCTCATAGGCAGAATAAAAGTTGAGAGCAGGCTGAAAAGCTACGCTATGTTGTTAGTCCTGCTTCTGGTCACAGCTATGTTGATTGATGTCACAGCCCTTAGTGATCACGTGAAACAATCGTTAACCACAGGGTTGTCAATTGGAGTAGGAATCTCCATAGGTATTTTCGCTTTCTGGTTCTTCTTCCATGACTATTTCGACAGTATGCTAAAGAATAATTTCAACAAAAAAACGGAAGAAGAAGAGTAGCCTATTCCAAGCAGCATTTTTTTATTTTTGCTGACAACTATTGAGTTTTAAATTTTACGTCTGGGAAGTTTATAATACTCAATGTTGTAGATTCTTTTGTTATGTTCTTGGAATTTTGAATTTCGTCAATTTTTCCTCAGAACATAAGGACCAAACTCAGCAGCCTATCAATTATCTAATTGCCAAAACCCACAAAAGTCCACCTGCTGTCACAGCTTTCGCAAGTTACAGTCTGCTCATTTATCACTTAAATCTCCAAAAATTCGATTAAACAAAAAAGAAGGGAACGTAAAAAGGTACAGCATATTACGTATTCGCTTCTAAAATGGCGGGTCCGCGGGGATTTGAACCCCGGATTTCCGGCTTCGGAGGCTTGCACACCATTTATAGAGGTTCGGCGCCTTAATCC
>JANKMV010000034.1 GCA_024650095.1 Bacillota bacterium
AAGGTGCCGGATTAATGACAAGTAAGCTGGCGTTACTCAGTGTGTCGGATAAAACAGGCGTCGTTGAATTTGCACAAGGGCTAGTGACAGAGGGCTTCACCCTTATTTCTACCGGTGGCACAAAGAAAACCTTGGATGCAGCAGGTGTGCCCGTGCATAGTGTCTCGGACATCACTGGTTTTCCCGAAATACTTGATGGTCGTGTAAAAACACTCCATCCCACCATTCATGGCGGTATCTTAGCCCGTCGTGATCTAGCAAGCCATCTGCAACAGTTGGCAGAGCACGGCATTAGCGCCATTGATTTGGTGGCCGTTAATTTATATCCTTTTGCTGCCACCGTGGCTAAACCTGATGTGACGCTGGAGGGAGCTATTGAAAATGTCGATATTGGTGGCCCCACCATGGTGCGTTCTGCCGCTAAGAACTATAAAGATGTGATCGTGGTGGTAAATCCAAACTCCTATCCATCTCTTCTAGCAGAAATGCAAACGAGTGGCGATGTAAGCGTTGCTACCCGTTACCACTTGGCAGTGGAGGCTTTCAGCCATACTGCAGCTTATGATGCCATGATTTCTGGCTGGTTATATCAACAAATGGAGGAAGCACCGCTTTTTGCCGAAACCATGGTGTTGCCCTTTACTAAGGTGCAAGATCTCCGCTACGGGGAAAACCCTAGTCAAAAAGCAGCTTTTTATCGTGAGTCCACTGCCACAGAGGGTACGGTGGCCATGGCCACACAACTACACGGTAAAGAACTTTCGTTTAATAACTTAAACGATCTTAATGCTGCGTGGGAGATGGCGCAAGAGTTTACAGAACCCGCAGCCGTGGCCGTCAAACATGCAAACCCTTGCGGCATAGCCGTCGCCAGCGATATCTTTACAGCTTATCAACGGGCATTTGCGGCAGATCCTGTCTCAATTTTCGGTGGCATAGTGGCGCTCAACCGTACCCTAGATGTGCAGACAGCCAATAAAATGAATGAAATTTTTCTGGAAGTGGTCATCGCTCCAGCGTATGATGAAGAGGCGCTCGCTGTTCTTACCCGTAAAAAAGACATACGTGTCTTACAAGCACCGCTACCTAGTAGCAGAGCAAAACTAGACGTGAAGAAGGTTTCCGGGGGCTTATTGATCCAGACACTTGATCAAAACCCAATTACAGCAGACGGTTGGCAAACTGCAACCAAAGCTCAACCTACACCACAGCAAGTAGCAGATATGGTGTTCGGCATGAAAGTAGTAAAACATGTGAAGTCTAACGCCATCATCTTAGTTAAGAATGGGCAAACCGTGGGCATTGGGGCTGGGCAAATGAATCGTGTTGGTGCCGCTCGCATTGCCATTGAACAAGCCGGAGAGAAGGCGGTTGGCAGTGTGTTGGCATCCGATGCCTTTTTCCCCTTCCGCGATACCGTGGATACAGCTGTGCAAGCGGGTGTTGTTGCTGTGGTCCAGCCTGGCGGTTCCGTCAAAGATGAGGAATCAATTGTTGCCTGTGATGAACACGGCTTAGCTATGATGCTCACAGGTGTGCGTTATTTCAAGCATTAAGGAGGAGAACAATGCGCGTACTCGTTGTAGGAAGTGGTGGACGAGAGCATGTACTAGTGTGGAAGTTAATGCAAAGTCCACGTGTAACAAAACTATATTGTGCACCCGGAAACGCGGGTATTGCTGAGCTTGCAGAGTGTACACCCATCGCGGCAGACAATATCCCCGCCTTACTTAATTTTGCGCTGCACAATGAAATCGAGCTGACCGTGGTGGGGCCAGAGGTGCCCTTAACGCTTGGCATCGTGGATGCTTTTACTGCCGCAGGGCTAACTATTTTTGGACCCGACCAATGTGCGGCTCAACTTGAGGGCAGTAAAGTGTTTGCCAAACAACTAATGCAAAAATATCAAATTCCCACCGCGACCAGTCGCACCTTTACTGTGGTGGAGAAAGCCCTCGCCTATCTAAAGAAGCAGACGGCTCCCATTGTGGTTAAAGCAGATGGGTTAGCAGCCGGAAAAGGCGTTGTGGTGGCCACAACACTGGCAGAAGCAGAAGCTGCCGTGGTACGAATCATGGTGGAGCGGGAATTTGGTCATGCGGGTGCGCGCGTGGTGATCGAGGAGTTTTTAGAGGGGGAAGAAGTATCGGTCTTGGCCTTTACCGATGGCGAAACGGTTGTGCCCATGGTTTCCTCTCAGGATCATAAAGCTGCCTTTGATAATGATACCGGACCCAATACGGGTGGTATGGGTGCGTACTCCCCCGCCCCAGTCTTAACCGATATCCTCTTAGCCCAAGTTGAAGAAGAAATCTTACAACCAACCATCAAAGGGCTACGAGCAGAAGGAATCATCTTCAAAGGTGTGCTCTATGCAGGTCTCATGATCACCGCAAGCGGGCCTAAAGTTTTGGAATATAATGTACGCTTTGGTGACCCAGAGTGTCAGGTCGTTCTACCCCGTTTGAAAAGTGATCTTTGTGCCATTATGTTGGCTGTAATCAATAAGAATCTCAGTGAGCAAAAGATTCACTGGCACGACAACCATACCGCTTGTGTCGTCATGGCATCTGGAGGCTATCCAGCTTCATATCCCAAGGGAAAGGTCATTAAAGGTTTAATCGAAGCAGCTGAACTGGAAGATGGATATGTCTTCCATGCCGGCACAGCTAAAAAAGGTAAAAATATTGTCACGAACGGTGGTCGTGTGCTGGGTGTTACCGCTTGGGGCGATACACTGCAAAGTGCCCTCGATAAAGCTTATCTCGCTGTGAATATCATCACTTTCCCCGGTGCTCACTACCGTCACGACATTGGCCAAAAAGCCATTGCACGAACGATGTAACAATAAAGATGTAACCAAAAACGTTCTAGTACCAGAACCATATAGAATGGTCAAATAAGGACAGCGTCTCTTACTGATTTAGCAAAACAGCAAGCCTCCCAAGGTTTGCTGTTTTTAAGTTAAACGAACGAATAATTATGCCTTTATGCTACAATGGGAGAAAGAGTGTCTAGCTTACGTAGTATAGAGTAGAAGCTGGACAACAGGTTTGCTGGCAGAACTGAGGGAGGTGTTGCAGTTGGAGGAACAAGAAATTCACCAGCGTTTACTGCGGGAAGATACGTCCGCGTTGGAGCTGGTGATGGATAGATACGGCTCATGTGTTTATAAGCTAGCGGCGACGATTTTACGTGATGGAAATAAAGGTATGATTGAAGAATGTTGTAGCGATGTTTTTGTTGCGGTGTGGGAGAAGAAGCACCAATTTAATCCGCAACGGGGGAATTTTCGGACGTGGGTTTTGATACTTGCGCGCTATCAAGCATTAGATTATAGGCGACATTTACTACGGCAACGAGCGGTGGAAGATCTTTACCAAGATGACTCGGTGACTGACGCGGCAGATCCCGGGGGAACACCAGAGACATACCTGATGCAAAAGGAGCTGCGTGTACAGCTGATAGCTGCCTTAGAGACGTTGCCGGTGAGTATGAAGGACGTACTCTACAGGCGCTATTTCTTGGAAGAGAGCATCGAGGATATGGCCGAGGAACTGGGTCTATCGCGAGGAGCTGTGGATAATCGCCTATGGCGGGCGCGACACGCTTTAAAACTCTATTTGCATGAACAAGAAGGAAAGGTGGTGTCACTACATGGATAAGTATAGCGATGAGGATATCCGTAAAGGATTGGCTTCAATCGGTGTTCCTGATGATCTACCGGAAATAGCATTGGCCGCTAAAGCTGACCCTTCAGAAGACGCTCTGCAACGGATTAAGAGCAAGACTATGGAGCGACTGGCCACTACAAATACAGTACGCAAAGCAAAAGCGGGACACTTTACCCGCACGTTGAAAACCATAGCAGCGGCAGCGGCAGTCCTGATGGTACTCCTTACCACCTGGCTTGGCCCGAGCCAAGTATGGGCAGGCTTACAAAAAGCACTGCGGCAGATTCCCGGCTTTGGCGTATTTGAAGAGGAAACGTTGGACTTTTCCCTGGTTGCAGCCGAGCGGGTACGGGTAGAGCATCAAGGTGGCTATTTGGAAGTGTCCGGCCTCATGTCGCAGCCCGAACGCACTATACTTAGCCTTTACTTTAATGATGTGTCCGGATTTAATGAGACGGTTGAGAAAGAAGATGGGCCAAAAGAAGTCCTGGACGAAAAAATGGAGCAATCATTTGCACGTATAAAAGAGAAGATAGTGCAGCTTTATCTTAGGGATGAGAACGGGAGAGAATATCATCTGGATCAGCAGGGTGGCTTTAGTTGGGCTAGTGGAGGCAGTGAGTCTCATGTTTCCCTGGAGTTACCTCCTTTGGATGAAAAAACCCGCCTTGTTACACTCGTGGTCCCCTTGACGACGAGAGAAAAACTTATAGTTGAAATCCCCCTAGTTTCAGTGGCTGAAATTGAAAGGTGGGATAAAATTGCCAATACTACCAGCACTCATGGTATTACAGTAAGTGGAACAACTCATCTTACTACAGATACACGTGTTTCCCTGGTTGTTTTGCCAAAAGGACCTCATGTCCGTGTAGATTCTTTGGGTCGCATGATGGGTAAAGGAAATCCCGCAACCCAACCAATGACACTCGTTGATCAAAGTGGGAAGGAATACGAACTGCAACGCTTTGGTCAAACAGGATGGCAGCCCAATTATTTCGAACTATATTTTGCTGGAGTTGAGGTGAAAGAGCAGCCGGTCACGCTTTCTATTCCGGTAATTCTTCTACAGGAAGAAGGGGAAGTGAGCGTGACTGTCCCGGTGCCTCGCGAGGGAACAATTGAGTTAAATCAACAGATTACGCTGGGGCGTTTTCCATTGACATTGACACGAGCCGAAGTGGTGACGAATCCGCACGGAAAATCACTTCGTGTTTATACCGAACTAGGGCCTGTGGGTCAGGAAACATTTGAAAGCTTTTCTCTGGACTTTCGCAAATCAGGTGGTGGACTTCTAAAATACGATGAAAACACGGGACAGATGGAGTATTTTGAGGTGGATCTTAACGATCAACCCTACCGCTATAAGTTTTCGTTTAACAAGCCCGTCTATTCTATAGAGGGCCCCTGGGAGATTACATTTGCACAAGAGTAGATAGTAAAGTGGCAAGGCGCATACGCCTTGTCATTTCTTTTTTTGTCCTTGCAGGCGCAGTATCTCTGCATAATGTTAAATTAACAAATATTAACATAAGCTAATGCGAGCTTATGAACTTCTTAACAGTTGCTGTACATACTAAACCACAAACACAATTGTTAGGAGGTTTACCTTTGAGAAAGAAAGTAGTGCTACTTATTGTGATGGTATTACTATTTGCCTGGGCGGTTATGTATGCGGTGAGTGATAAAACGTTAGCGGGTAGTGCGGCAGAACCAGAACTCGTAGACTATACCTTCACACTCTACTACGGGGACCGAGAGCTCGTGGATCTGATTACGGAAGAACGGACAGTTGCTGTAAAAGATGGGACCAATCCCGTCAAAGTCGCCCTTGAGCAATTAACGCTGGCACCACAGAATAAGGCAGCCGTAGTCTTAATGCCCCTAGAAACAGAAGTTTTAGACGTTACTGTGGAAGGTGATGTTGTTACCATTAATTTTAATGATTGCATCGTTAAGAATTTCTATGGTGGTTCTGCTAGTGAGGCCATGCTAATAACCAGCATTGTGAACACGGTAACAGACATCGAGGGCTACGATGGGCGTAAAGTGCAATTTGTCATTGATGGCGAAATAGTGGAAAGCATTGGGGGGCATATAGGCACGGAAGATCCATTTGAGCGAAATGATGAATAGGAATGAAATATATGAACGGACGCACTAGATTTACATGCAAGTGAGGTTGGATGAATGAACGAGCCCCATTGATAGGAATGGCACTGAAAGCATAAATTCATGAAAAGCACATGACATTTGTCATGTGCTTTTGTTCTTTAAGACACTGTTAGAGAGAATGTTGATGCTATAGAATTAAGGTAAGAAAAGCGTAGGAGGTTCTGGTATGCTACTTGAGATAAGGGGCTTGGTTAAACGTTTTGGCGATGTGGTGGCCGTGGATCACGTAAATCTTGAGGTCCAAGAGGGCGAAATTTTTGGTTTATTAGGTCCCAATGGAGCGGGTAAGACGACAATATTGAACATGCTGATGGGTTTGTCTAGAATTGATGATGGTGAAATTATTGTTTTTGGTAAAGACATTGCACGGCAGGCGGCGGTGGTAAAAGGTAACATCGGTATTGTACCGCAAGAGCTTGCCATTTATGAAGATTTAACAGCGTGGGAGAATGTAGCGTTCTTTGGTAAGCTTTATGGGTTACGGGGAAGTGAATTAACAAAACGAGTGGGGGAGGCATTGGAGTTTGCCGGATTGAGTGATAAGGCCAAGGATTTTCCGCGCAAGTTTTCTGGAGGTATGAAGCGCAGGCTTAATATTGCTTGTGCCGTCGTGCATCGGCCAAAGCTGCTGGTAATGGATGAACCCACGGTGGGTATTGATCCTCAGTCGCGCAACCACATTATGGGTGCGGTCAAAGAAATCCATCGTCAGGGCACAACCATTCTTTATACCTCTCACTACATGGAAGAAGTGGAGGAGATCTGCACACAGATTGTCATAATGGATCAGGGGCGAGTTATTGCCCGTGGTACCAAGGAAGAATTAACAGAACTGGTATCCACGGAAAATCGTCTTGTGCTTGAACTTTCTGCAGCCAACTTCACAATTGTTGATGAAATAAAAAAAATAAGTGGTGTTAAAGAGTGTGCCATTGAGGATAAGGTGCTGACGGTACTTACCACAAAGAACAATCATATTATCAGTAAAATGATTGATGAAATAACTGCCACAGGGACAGAGGTATATTCCCTTAATGTGCAAAAACCAACGTTGGAAAGTGTCTTTCTTACCTTAACGGGTAGGACCTTACGGGATTAGGAGGCAGAAGAAATGAACCGTATGTTTACCATCTTTATGGCTACACTCAAGCGAAACAGTAGAGATCGGGGGAGTTTACTGCAAATGTTGCTTCTCCCCATTGTCATCATTTTTATCCTGGGAAATGCACTACACTCAAGCTTCACATACGATGAAATAAGCCCAACTAATGTGGGTGTGCTCAATTTGGATCAAGGTGAAATTGGGGGATATTTCAATAGCTTTATTGAAAGTGATGAACTACAAGATCTAGTGACGGTGACAGTGGTAGAATCAAAGGAAGAAGGCATGGAGCAGCTAAAAAGGGGTGAATTTCTTGCCTTAATAGAACTAGATGCTAATTTTACACAACGAGTCTACAGTGGAGAAAAGGTTGCCATTGATTTTCGCTATCGACCAGAAAATCCGCTTCGTGTCTCAATCGTGGAACATGTTATTGAAAGCTTCACAGAACAGGCAAATCTTACACAAGTTTTACTCACCATGGGTGCTACCGAAAACCTAGCACACTCGAGTCAGGACATGATTAAGGATTACCCCGTTGCTGCTTCTGAAATCATGCCAGGGGCAATGGATTATTATGCAGTGACAATGCTGATGATGATCATTATGTACGGTGCCATGTACTCGGCCTTCGGTATGGGTGAAAGTTACCTCGCAGCCATCGGTAACCGCATTAAAAGTACACCGGTACGTGCAGCGGAGCATTATGGTGGGTTAGTGCTGGGCAATGTTGCCACCGTTTACTTTCAGGGTCTAATCCTGTTAGCTTTTACAAAGTACGTATATGGCGTTAACTGGGGCGATAATCTGCCACTTATTCTCATCATCATGTTCGTAATCACATGTGTGTCCATTGGTTTGGGCGCCATGATCGTGATGGTTACAAAAGATAGCACGTTATCATCAGGTATCTTAAATGTTATAATTCCTGTATTCACATTTGTAGCGGGCGGTTATATCAACCTCTCGTTTCCGGGCAAATTATCCTGGTTACAGTACATCTCACCAAACTACTTGGCACAGACGGCGGTCTTTAATACTATTTATGGTGGGCCCACACAACAAACAATGTTGACCCTAGGTGGACTTATACTCTTTGTGATCTCTACATTTACGGTGGCCATGATGGCTCAAAGGAGGACTGCAAGGTGACGTACTTTACCCACTCTCTCAAGCGGTTATTACGCAATAAGGCAAATGTCATATTTATGTTACTCTTACCTAGCCTGCTGATAGGCGCCATCTTCGGGTTGGCTGATTGGGGTAATAATACCATTACCGTAGGTGTCGTAGACCAGGATGTGACCCTGTTTACAGAAATGCTGGTGGAGGATATCGCTAAAAGTTCACCTGTGGTTATGCTCACTGAGGATGAAATTCGTGGTACGTTGGCTAATGGTAGCACTCATTATATCGTGGTGGTCGATCAGGGCTTTACCACAGCGCTGCTGGCAAACGAAGCCCTACCGCTACGAGGCTACAGTATTCAGGAGACTAATTTGTCTATCTCTAGCAAGTTGAAAATGGAAAGCTATTTACAGGCAGCGCAAAGCATTGCAGCCCAGGCCGACGGAGACGACCACTTGTTCTACCAAAAGCTCGAGCAGTATCGTGCAGGAAGTTTTAGTGTGCGTGCACAGACGGTGGCTGATGATAGCCGAGATACAAATACTGCCCTCGGGGGCATCGGACTGCTGACCATGAGCATGCTATTTCTCTCTACGTTTGCCACCATGAATTTATTAAAGGACAAAGAAGATCGTACGTATTACCGTGTTATGGCTTCACCACTCTCCTTAAAGAGTTACATGCTACAGAGTATTCTAAGCTTCCTGCTGGTTTCTCTAATGCAGGTGACGGGCGTCTTTATAGTCATTCTATATATTTTCAAGATCTATTTAGGCCCGTCTGTGCTTACGCTCTTTATCTTGATGTCCGTCGTCTCTTTATTCAGTGTTTCCATGGGTGTTGCGCTCACGGGGATAGCACGGAATACCCGGCAAGCGGGTAATGTTGCTTCCTTAATTATAATTCCCATGAGCATGCTGGGTGGCTTATTCTGGCCACAAAACATGATGCCTGCGATGTTACAAAAGGTAGGCCGTTTGCTTCCCACGTCGTGGGTTATGGAGGCGGCACAGAAGGTGATTCTTGGTGGTTCCCTTACGAGCATTCGTTGGGAAGTGCTGATTTTACTGATGTATACCTTGGTATTCTTCTTGCTAGGTAGTTGGCGTAAAACAGACATTGCACACTAATGTCAGGTAGGTAACGCTTGGCAAGTAAATGAAGAAAAGATATAATAAGGGAAACTGTTGCGAGGTATATTATGAGCTATGCAATTAAAGGCATCGCACTCATTTTTGCCCTGACACTCCAGGTGGCATATGCACAAATTATGCCCCTGGAGGTGATAGGGCTCCTTTTGTTGGCTGTCTTCTTTATTTATCGCGAAAAATATGCCAATCTAGTTGTCGTGATGTGTGTGGAAGTAGTTCTTATTTTTACCCTTTCCTTGGCCAATCCAAGCTATCTCTACCTTTACAGCGTCATCGCCTATGACTTGGCTTCTTATGGGAGGTATCGTTGGATTCCATTTGTGGCTGCAGTTGGGCCGTTCTATTTACGTGGGCAAGGCATTTCCACCTTTATCTTTCTCCTCGTAATTAGTGGTATTAGTGGGTATCAACGCCATATACTCGAGGAGAAGGAAACATCCTTTCGTCGGGTGTATGATCGCGAGAGGCAACTTCGCTTTGCACTAGAGGAAGCAAAGGGGAAGCTGCTCGGTGCTGCCCGCGAAGCTGCACATATTGCCGAAATTCAAGAACGCAACCGTATTGCTCGTGAAATTCACGATAGTATTGGCCACAATCTAGCTGGCATCCTCCTGCAGCTACAAGTTGCCCACAAAACGCTACATCGAGATGTCCATAAGGCAGATGAATATCTAGCTAAATCCATTGCTGGTTTAGCTGCGTCTGTGGAGCTACTGCGCGACACTGTCCATAACATCAAACCCAAAGAGCAACTGGGGTTAGACTATCTGCAGCGGGTCATTGATAATTTTCAGTTTTGCCCTGTAGAATTTTCACACAGCGGTAATTTTAATTTACTTACACCAAGTCAAGTGGAAATCATTTCTTCCATTCTAAAAGAAGGGTTGACCAATGCGCAACGTCATTCGCAAGCGACACAGGTTGAAATTAAGCTAGACAGTACGGAGCAACTTGTCCGTCTGTATATTAAGGATAACGGTATTGGCTGTGACCATATGCAGGAGGGGCTAGGCATCAGTGGTATGAAAGAGCGAATTCGTTATGCGGGGGGCCATCTCTCCATTTACGGTAAAGATGGTTTTATGCTTGTCTGTGTGCTACCTAGAGAAATGGGAGGTGCAATCAGTGAAGGTTCTCGTCGTTGATGATGATGCATTAATTCGAGATAGCTTACAAATGCTACTTGAGTTAGAAAGTGATTTCGAGGTGATGGGTACAGCGGCCAATGGCCAAGAAGCCTATCAGCATTGTCTGCAACAGCAGCCGGATTTAATTCTCATGGATATTCGTATGCCCGTCATGGATGGTGTGTTGGGGACGCGTATGATTAAAGAACACTTTCCTCATATTCATATTGTAATCTTGACTACGTTTAAGGATGACCAGTATATTAAAGAAGCTTTGAAAAACGGCGCAGCAGGGTATATATTAAAGAGTCAGCCTGCCGATAGTATTATTGAAAGCTTACGTGCTGTAGCCAAAGGAAATATTGTTTTAGAAAAAGACGTAGCCCATAGCATATCTGCCATGCTAAAACGCGATCAGCGCACAACGAAGATCGAAGTTGAACTAACGGCCAGAGAAAAAGAGGTATTAGCACTCGTTGGGCAAGGGCTTTCCAATAAGGAAATGGCGGCAAAATTATATTTAAGTGAAGGCACAGTCCGTAACTATGTCACGATGCTCCTAGAGAAACTTAAGCTCCGAGACCGGACACAACTAGCGATCTTTTACCTAAACAACTTCTAATGTAGCAGGGCAGGGTTTTGTGCTGGTTTTGCAGAATCATTTGCAAGGAACTATCTGAAAAAGTTGCATTAGGTCGATGATGCATGTTTTACGGTTTTGTGTAGGGAATGGTCTTGATCATTCCCTACACAAAATGCTATGTAACTACTATTGATGAGGTGATAAATATGACAGACAGACAGGGAATTGTAATGGTATATACCGGTAACGGTAAAGGAAAGACAACTTCGGCACTGGGGCTGGCTCTACGCGCTAGCGGGCATGGGGAAAAGATTATGATGGTGCAATTTCGCAAAAGTGACCCTACGTATGGTGAAATTCAGGCCATTCGTAAGTTTTTGCCCACCATGACTGTAGTACAATCAGAGCGCAGTCGTTTTCGCGGAAAAGGCGGTTTCGATCCAGAGGATTTTGCGGATGCGGCTAATGTCTTCGGCATAGGCCGAGACGCTCTGCTTTCAGGAGAGTATGACCTGGTCATTTTTGATGAGATTAATTTTGCGATATATAACGATTTTGTTACTGTGACTGATGTGCTGGAGATGCTAAAAGCACGCCCTAAACATGTGAATGTGGTTCTTACAGGACGTTATGCCGCCGATGCAATTATGGAAGCTGCCGATCTTGTCAGTGAGGTAAGAGCAGTGAAACATCATTTTGAGGCTGGCATTAAAGCGCAACAAGGTGTTGAATTTTAATCAAACTCATGATGAGGCGCCTACAAAAAAGCCAAACTATACTCAGATGAAAAGTGAGATCATTTAGTAGAGGATAAAACTGCCC
>JANKMV010000350.1 GCA_024650095.1 Bacillota bacterium
GGATGAAAAGTAAGGTAAGTACAGAATATAGTAACGTTGCAGAAACAGTATAAGAAATGAATTAGTATTGATAGTCGCCAATCAACAGTGTTCTCAACAAGGAAGGGACATCCCAACGTTATGAAAAATATTATTCTGGCATCAGCTTCACCACGCCGGGCAGACCTTTTACGTCAGATTGGCCTTGATTTTGAGGTTATGGTTAGCGATGTGAGGGAAGATGAAATTAAAGAAAAAGATCCCAGCCGGCTGGTAGAGCGATTAGCTCTATTAAAAGCACAAGCGGTTGCATCAGCACGACATGATGGGATTGTGATTGCTGCAGATACCGTGGTCTGTGTGGATGGAGAGCTGTTGGGGAAACCGGCAGACGAAAGGGAAGCATGGGAGATGCTGCGGATGCTCTCAGGAAGAAGCCATCAGGTCATGACCGCCGTGGCAGTGATTATACAACCGAACTTGCAGACATTGTGCCATGTAGAAACTACAAAAGTCTTTATGCGCCCCATTAGCGAAGAAGAAATTCTTTGGTATCTCAACAGTGGGGAGCCCTATGATAAAGCGGGAGGATATGGTATTCAGGGGAAGGCCGCCGTCTTCGTCGAGAAAGTGGAAGGCTGCTACTTTAATGTAGTGGGTCTACCGCTTGCCGCTCTGTGGCGGCTTCTGGCTAAAGTAGGCGATAAATAGGGGAAGGAGCTGAGATGAATGACAACACGGCACCTGACCATCAAGGATTTACCACCAAGTGAAAGACCCAGGGAAAGAGCCATTGCGCAGGGTGTGGCAACGCTCTCGGATGCAGATCTTTTAGCCATCCTACTACGGAGTGGCACAGCACAAGATACGGCGGTACATTTAGCCCAACGTGTTCTGTCGGAAATTGGCGGGCTGACTGAACTACCGCGTTGCGGCATGGAGGATCTACAAGCAATTAAAGGTTTGGGACCCGCTAAGGCAATCACGTTGATGGCTGCAGCAGACTTAGCAAACCGCTTAAGTAATCGTACACGCTATGAATCTGTAACGGTTTCAACGCCGGGCGATGCGGCCGGGCTGGTGATGGAGGAAATGCGGCATAAGCTTCGCGAACATTTTCGTGTACTTTTGCTGGATACGAAGAATAAAGTGATAGGTATCGAGGAAATTTCCATTGGCAGCCTCAACACATCCCTTGTTCATCCACGCGAAGTCTTTCGACCGGCTATCCGTCGAGCCTGTGCCAGTGTGATCTTACTACATAACCACCCCAGTGGAGACCCCACTCCCAGCCGCGAAGACCTAGATGTAACTAAACGCTTAACAGAGGCAGGACGATTAATGGGTATTGAAGTATTGGATCATGTGGTTATCGGTGACGGCCGTTTTATTAGTTTTCGTGAAAAAGGCCTCATGAGCAGTTAACAATTTTTACTAACACTAACTTGCGTATTGTGTATAGAGATAAACCTGATATAATGAATACTAGTGGACTTAACAGATGAAGGGAGACGCGTTAATGCGATTTTTGACAAAATATTTTTCCCGTGATATCGGGATTGATTTAGGAACAGCCAATACATTAGTTTTTGTGAAGGGTAAAGGTATTGTGCTACGGGAACCATCTGTGGTAGCAATTCGCAGGGATACTGGCGCTGTCCTTGAGGTAGGAGAAGAAGCGAAACGGATGATTGGCCGGACACCTGGTAATATTGTGGCGATTCGTCCCATGAAAGATGGTGTGATTGCCGATTTCGATGTGACACAGACAATGTTGCGTCATTTCATTGGCAAAGCATATAAAAGGAAAACCATGTTTAAAGCACAGGTTGTAGTTTGTGTTCCTTCAGGAGTGACTGAAGTTGAAAAACGAGCTGTTATTGATGCTACTAAACAGGCTGGTGCTAAAGAAGCATTTTTAATTGAAGAACCCATGGCTGCCGCCATAGGAGCGGGTTTGCCTGTGGAAGAACCAACGGGTAGCATGATTGTTGATATCGGTGGTGGTACCACAGAGGTAGCCATTATTTCGCTAGGTGGAATTGTCACCAGTCGCTCCATTCGCGTTGGGGGCGATGAAATGGATGAATCAATTGTTCATTACATTAAGAAGAATTATAATTTAATGATTGGTGAACGGACGGCCGAAGAAATCAAAATCACGGTAGGCACGGCGTACCGCGAAGATGTTGAGCCGGAAAAAATGGATATTCGTGGACGTGATTTAGTTAGTGGTTTGCCTAAAACACAAGAAATTACGGATGTCGAAATCCAGCAAGCACTAGCAGATCCTGTTGCCAGTATTTTAGAGGCCATTAAGATTACATTAGAAAAAACACCGCCTGAGTTGGCAGCTGATATTATGGATAAAGGGATTGTAATGACTGGTGGCGGTGCACTTTTGCATGGGTTGGACAAGCTAATTGCCAAGGAAACGGGCATGCCTGTCTACATTGCTGAAAATCCACTCGATTGTGTGGCCCTTGGAGCAGGAAAAGCACTTGGCGAAATAGAATTGTTACGCAGAGTCGCTCTTGCACCTCGGCGCGTTAACTAATCATGACTGGGGCACATGTGAAAGGTGAAGCCTGTGCTTTCTCCTAATGCAAATCGTAAAGGTAAAAATATAAAGATTATATCTTTGGTCCTGGTTTTGTCCCTACTCCTAGCCCTAGCTGGAGTTACAGCAAATCGGCAGGGCATTACTTGGCCTGAGGAGATTTTACAGTTTGTTGTGGCCCCTGTCCAAGGGGTCT
>JANKMV010000351.1 GCA_024650095.1 Bacillota bacterium
ATCAGGATCTCTATCGCTAACAAGATACAGCAGGGTGTTGCTCTTTATGTGCTCTTGTCGGGTAGGTAGAATTCGTGGTAATATAGGAAGGGATACGGAGGAGGCGAAGTCGATGTCTGCTGTGGAAGCGATGTTGGCGGAAAAAATCTGGGCTGTGGTTGGTGTTTCTGCGAACCGGCAAAAGTTTGGTTATAAAGTTTATAAGAAATTGCAAGCGGCGGGCTATACGGTATTTGCAATCAATCCTACATTGCTAGAGCTAGAGGGGGACATGGTATATCCAACATTGCAGGCTTTACCTGAAAATCCTGGTGTGGTCAACTGTGTGGTGCCACCGCAAGTTACGCTTGACATTATCGCACAATGTGCCAAGCTGGGTATAGGTTTTGTCTGGATGCAACCGGGTGCCCACAGTGCAGAAGCCATCGCACTAGCGACTAAACATAACATACAAGCAGAGTGCGCTTGTGTTCTTGTAGAACTAGATGCGCGCTAAAACCGGGAGGGATCGGAATGGCTGGCCATTCGAAATGGGCTAATATTAAACACAGAAAAGCACGTGTAGATGCACAAAAGGGAAAAATTTTTACTAAAATTTCCAAAGAAATTATGGCTGCGGTGCGACAGGGCGGTTCAGACCCTAGTGGAAACTTCCGCTTGCGGTTAGCGCTACAGAAAGCGCGGTCCGTTAATATGCCAAATGATAATATTTCCCGGGCTATACAGAAAGGTGTCGGAGGCACGGACGACGCCAGCTTCGAAGAAATTATTTATGAAGGATATGGAGCGGCGGGAACAGCCATTATGCTGGAGATTCTCACCGATAACCGTAACCGTACGGTGGGAGAAATCCGACATATTTTTACACGGCGTGGAGGTAGTCTCGGCGAAACAGGCTGCGTGGGCTGGATGTTTAACCGTAAGGGTTATTTAGCCGTGGACAAAGAAAGTACAGACGAGGATGAACTAATGCTACAAGCGCTGGATGCTGGCGCCGCTGATTTCGAAACGGGAGATGATAGTTATGAAATTTATACCGCTCCCGAAGATTTTGAAGCTGTTAAAGAAACGTTAGAAAAAGAAGGCATTGTCTTTGTAGAAGAAACCATAACCATGATTCCTGAAACAACGGTAGAAGTGGCTAATGTGGACGGTGCCCGTAAGGCACTGGCACTGATTGAACTTTTAGAAGATCATGATGATGTGCAAAATGTGTACACAAACCTCGATATACCGTCAAATATTGCACAAATTTTAGATAATGAATAAGCAAATTGCATAAACCCCCCCTTCACGGGAAATGTATAAGGGTAAGACCGTGAAAGGGGGGTTTTCTATTGTTGCAAAAAAATAAAAGACACGGACTTTATGCCATCGCTCTTTTTTCTGTTGGGTTGTTATTGGGCGTAGCGTTGGGTAGCCTTACTGGAGCCTTGCCTCACGAGAGGATCCAACAGTCTCCCAAGATAGCTGAAGGGGCAGGTCTTTGGGCTGAGGAGTTAGCAGAGGGACCCGGTAACTATGGTGAGGTCGTTGATGAACCTGTCTATCAGGGTTATCTTGGCGTCTTTGAAGACCATATAGCCATTTATGATGGCTTACCGCCTCATGGCGTCCTACAACATGTGATGATAGATTATGAGGTACGAGGCGATGTGCGCCCACAGTTGGAAGCTGGAATTCCGTTTACAGATACGTATGACCTCTTACGATTGTTAGAAAACTACACGAGCTGAATGAAATAAAGACTGGAGGGCATACTATGGCGCATACTTTGGAGGTGTCTCGGTGCGATTCTCACGTGAAATGACGGGCTTTCCGGTAATCCATACCGTCGATGGGCATGAAATAGGCAAGGTTAAGGAATGGTTACTTGATGAGCATGGAGAAACCGTAGTGGCTTTAGTGGTGGAAGGAAGTGGCTGGTTGCCACAGCGTCGTATTTTTCCCTACGCAGACATTAATAATGTGGGTAGTGATGCTGTTTTGGTTACAAGCTTAGGGCTTACCGCTTTAGGAGACCCACCGGAGCTGGAGGAGGATGCAACCTTTCGTGTTTTAGGGAAGCGGATGTTATCTAGAGAAGGCGATGAATTGGGCATAGTGGAAGACATTCTCTTCGACGAAGACACAGGTCGTGTCTCCGGATGGCGCCTTTCTTCTGGGTTGATTGATGATATCATGCAGGGGCGTCCCGTTTTGCAAGAATCTCCGCAGCTAAATATTGGGGAAGATGCGCTTATTATTTGTGATTAAGAGTGAGGTGAGTTTATGAATTGTCCTGTATGCAATAGTATCGATATAGGTAAGGTCGGTACTGATCAATACTACTGCTGGAACTGTTTAGTGGAATTTACGCTGAGCGGAACTGATGGTTTTACAGCCTACTATGTTGATGAAGAAGGGACGCTGGTTTCACTCAGCGAAATGGCACAAAACGATCAGTTTCAGGAGGAAAACATATTAGGCTAGCGAGCATGAGTCCCTTTTCCCCGCATATAGATAAATAGACGTACGGGGGGTGTACCAATTGAATATATCCAAAAATGATCGCTCTGCTAGTTCTCGCTATGCTATTATTGGCATCACGGGAGCATTGATGATAGTCTTTATCTATTGGCTATATCACTCTGTGGACCTGTTGCTAGCGATTTTATTACCATTTTCACTTGCATGCAAGTGAGGTTGGATGAATGAACGAGCCCCATTGATAGGAATGGCACTGAA
>JANKMV010000352.1:0-678 GCA_024650095.1 Bacillota bacterium
GAACCAATACTCAGCCATAGAATAGTAATGGCGAATATTTTCGTTTTACGCGGAATTCCGGGATTCTGCGAAGCTCCACTTTGGGTGGTACCGCTGCTACAAATAAAAGGTTTCGTACTTTTTTGCAGCAAGGTGATAACGTCTTACCCGTTAACTTCGATCTACCAACACAAATCGGCATAGATTCCGATCACCCTTTATCCTACGGTGAAGTAGGTCGCGTTGGTGTTGTGATCAATTCGTTAGCTGATATGGAAGAACTTTTTGAAGATATCCCGCTGGCAGAGGCAAACGCTGCCATGAATATAAATGCTCCCGCAGCCGTGATTTTAGCGATGTATCTTGCCTTGGCGGAAAAAAGGGGTGTGCCCTGGGAGATGTTGAATGGCACAATCCAAAATGATGTATTAAAGGAATATGTGGCACGTGGTACCTATATTTTACCGCCACACCCCGCATTGCGGTTGGTGACAGACACAATGGCCTTTTGTGCAGAGCATGTGCCAAAGTGGAACACGATCCTAATTTCCGGCTACCATATCCGGGAAGCGGGCTCCACCGCAGTCCAAGAAGTGGCGTTTACCATAGCAAACGGTATAGCTTATGTGGAAGCGGCTATTATGGCTGGTTTGGAAGTGGACAGCTTTGCTCCACGTTTGGTCTTTTACTTTAGTGCAC
>JANKMV010000352.1:688-2716 GCA_024650095.1 Bacillota bacterium
GGAAGTTGCTAAACTCCGTGCTGCCAGGCGACTATGGGCGAAGATTATGCGTGAACGCTTTGCGGCACAAAATCATCAGTCTTGGATGATGCGCATACATGCTGAAACTGCTGGTTCTACATTAATGGCAAATATGCCCGATGTAAATACCATCAGGGTAGCGTACCAGGCTTTGTCGGCGGTGCTTGGCGGAACGCAATCATTATATACGAGTTATCGCGATAGTGCGTCTCCCTTACCCAATCCACCCGCTGAGCGGGTTGCCCTTAATACACATAAGATTATCGCTAACGAAATTGGTGTGGCAGACACGGTTGACCCTCTGGGTGGATCATATTATATTGAATCTTTGACCACGAAAATCGAAGAAGAAGTCAATATCTACCTAGATAAAATTGATGCCCTTGGTGGTGCCATCGATGCCATCGAAAATGGTTTTTTCCAACAAGAAATCCAGCAAAGTGCTTACCTTTATCAGAAACAATTAGAGAGTAGAGACAGTGTCCTCATTGGTCAAACCAACTATAAAAGTGATTATGAAGAACCTTCGTTCTTACCTAAGGTTGATCCTCTCACAATAGAACGACAAGTGGCGCGGTTACATGCAACAAAGAATATGCGTGATCAGCAGCAGGTATTTAAAGCGTTACAAAAATTGCGTCATATTGCGCAAAGTAGCAGTAATGTTATGCCAGCTATTATCGACGCTGTGAGAGTCTATGCTACCCTAGGGGAGATCTGTGCTATTCTACGCGATGTTTTTGGCATCTATAAGGAACCTGCGTAGGACGAATGAAATCAGTATGGGAGTGGTCTCGTTGCAAATGGATAAACCTATCCGTGTCTTAATTGCTAAAATTGGCTTGGATGGCCACGACCGCGGTGCTAAAGTGATTGTACAAGCCCTGCGCGAGGCTGGCATGGACGTAGTATATACCGGCTTACGGCAGACACCACAAACCATCGTAAATCTAGCACTTGAGCAAAATGTTCAGGTGATAGGGTTGAGTAGCCTAAGTGGCGCTCATATGTATCTCTTTCCACCCGTGGTAGAGCTATTACGTATGCGAGGAGCGAATGATGTTTTGGTTATTGCCGGGGGTGTAATTTCTATTCATGATATTGCCTATTTAAAAGAAGCCGGCATCTCAGGCATTTTTACTTCAGGAGCGTCAACGGTGGAGATTGTCAATTACATTAAAGAAAGAGTATAATCATTCATAGAGATGGCCATTAGCAGCATGATTGGAGGAATTTTTCGTGCAAGATCGTATGGATTTTTTACAGGAACGCAGAACCATGATGGAAAAAGGGGGCGGAGATAAACGTATTGCCGCTCAACTTGGCAAAGGTAAACAAACGGCACGGCAACGTCTCCAAGCCTTACTCGATCCTGACAGTTTTACAGAATTGGATGTTTTTGTGCAATCGGGGTTAGAAGATGCCACTGAGGTTGGACAAAAGAATCCGGGGGAAGGTGTTGTGACGGGTCATGGTACCATTAATGGCCGTCCTGTTTATATCTATGCTCAAGACTTTACGGTGGCGGGTGGATCCCTAGGAGAGATGCATGCAGTAAAGATTTGTAAGGTCATGGACCTAGCGATGAAAACAGGCGCTCCTTGTATCGGTTTAAATGATTCAGGCGGTGCACGTATCCAGGAAGGTGTTCAAGCTTTAAACGGATTTGGTGAAATTTTTTACCGTAATACGCTTGCCAGCGGTGTAATTCCACAAATTTCTGTGATCATGGGACCCTGCGCTGGCGGCGCGGTGTACTCGCCAGCCATTACAGATTTCATTTTCATGGTGGAGAATACGAGCCAGATGTTTATTACGGGCCCGCAAGTTATTAAAACGGTAACGGGTGAAGATGTAACCGCGGAAGCGTTGGGTGGTGCTCAACGTCACAACGAAACCAGTGGTGTAGCCCACTTTAAAGCGAGTGGTGAGGCGGATTGCTTTAATAGATTACGTAAACTTCTCTCCGTAAGAGATATTTAAACATTCGTATCGGATCTATCGCTC
>JANKMV010000353.1 GCA_024650095.1 Bacillota bacterium
TGCAGAGTGGGTAATACTGAAGGTGCTAGAGATATATAAGCAGACACAACATTTTGCAGCGGCACAACGACGTAGTGAATGGAACAAAAATGTGGATATTCTAGAGCTAAATGGTAAGACCATGGGCATTATCGGCACCGGTAGCATTGGCGTGGAGGTGGCAAAAAGAGCAAACGCATTTGGTTGCAAGGTGATCGGATTGAACACGCGTGGACGTAACGTAGCTTTTTTTAATACTTGTTGGCCACGTACGCAGCTGCATGACTTTCTGCCTCAGTGTGATATTGTGGTTTTAACATTACCGTTTACTGAACAGGTTAAAGATTTGCTTAATCGCGGGACACTCCCTTTGATGAAAGAGGGTGCCGTGTTGATAAATATTGCGCGGGGTGGGATTATTAACGAGGCCGATTTATTGGATATTTTATCCAGTGGTTCTTTGCGGGGTGTGGCACTAGATGTGTTTGAGGAAGAGCCACTGCCTAGCGATAATCCGCTGTGGCAACATGAGCGGGTGCTG
The DNA here is from genome assembly GCA_024650095.1 of Bacillota bacterium. Taxonomy (GTDB): domain Bacteria; phylum Bacillota; class Dethiobacteria; order Dethiobacterales; family Dethiobacteraceae; genus JANKMV01. Next base: position 521 of record JANKMV010000353.1, read on the forward strand.
GTTACTCCCCACATTTCATTTGCCTCAGAGCAAATAGCCCAGAGGATGCATGCTTTAGTCTATGCGAACCTGAAAGCCTTGCAAGGCTTGCAGGAATGGGAAAACGTCGTAGAGATCTGCCGTGAGATAAGGGAATAAAAGCTCATTGATTGTAGATTACTAATGGTGATTTAGCGTGCTTGTCTGTAGTAGAAATGAGAGAGTAGAGAGGTGCCAAGATGGGTGTAGATATTATTGGTGTACCTATGGATTTGGGTGCAAGCAGAAGAGGCGTCGACATGGGACCCAGTGCAATTAGGTATGCGGGCTTGGATAAAGCGATCTGTAAACTCAATAGAAGTTGTGTGGACCTTGGCAATATTGATGTAAAAGTACGGGAAAATTTAAATATTGTGGATGAGAGAATGAAATACGTAGATGAAATTACTCGTGTTAATAACTTACTAGCCACGATCGTACAGACAAGCATTGAATCAGGTCGTCTTCCCCTCGTTTTAGGAGGAGATCACAGTATTGCCACAGGCAGCATCCTAGGTTGCCAAAGTGCTAAAAAGAAAATTGGTGTGATTTGGCTTGATGCTCACGGTGATTTTAATACCAATCAAACCACAGCATCTGGCAACTTACATGGTATGTCATTAGCTGCTGCTACGGGATATGGAGAAAAGAATGCTATTGGATTTATGGAAAGGCATGTTGACTACCTTGACCCGAAGAATATTGTGATTGTGGGTGCGAGAGATATTGATCATGAGGAAGCAGAATTAATAAAAAAAGCAGGCATCACCGTGTTTTCCATGAGTGACATTGATATTTTTGGTATGAATGAAATCATGAAAAGGGCCTTGCGCATTGTAGCGGCCGATACTTTCGGTTTTCATTTAAGTTTTGATATGGATGTGATAAGCCCTGCAGAAGCGCCCGGCGTTGGTACGCAGGTTCATGGAGGTATTACATACAGGGAAGCCCATTTAGCAATGGAATTGATTGCAGAGAGTCAGAAAATGTGCTCCATGGAATTTGTCGAAGTGAACCCTGTGCTCGATCATGGCAACCAAACGGCATTACTTGCTGTATCTTTAATCTGCTCTGCTTTAGGCAAGACCATCTTATAAATCTACCTTGCAAGATAACTAGGAGGTTTACTATGGCAATTGTAACAGGATTACAATTTGGTAAATATGAAACGGTTGCTCAAGACGATTACACGACCCAATATTTTATTGATTACAAAAGTGAACGGTTAAAAGTATTAAATTATCAAGGCAATGTGGAAAAAGTGATAAAAAACTCGCTAGAACTGTGTGGGAAATATGGGTTAGGTAAGATTTATGCCACCGCTCGTGAAGAGGATCATCAAATCTATCTTGACCATGGTTTTGTGGATGAGGCCATTATTGATGGATACTTTAAAGGTGATACGGGTTACAATGTGTCTTTTTTTTATGACCTTGCAAGAAAGGCAAGCCTAAAAATAAATGAAGAAGATGAAATTCTGGAAAATGCGAAGAAACATGCAAAAGAGTACACTCCGCTAGAGAAAAGTGAATTTCATATTAGAACAGCAAGCATTAAGGACGCAGAAGCATTAGCCCAATTATACGATAGAGTATTTGCCACGTATCCTACACCCATGCATAAAGCGGAATATATTAAGAATGTGATGAGTAATAATAAAGGCTTTTTTAAAATTGCGGAAGATAGCGGGCGCATTGTCAGTGCGGCCTCAGCAGAGCTAAATCATGAATATTTAAATGCTGAGATTACAGACTGTGCTACTGCATCAGAGTATAGGGGAAAGGGTTTGTTAAGTGAACTAGTTAGTGAGCTGGAGAATTCCTTACGTAGAAGAAGCTTTGGTGTGCTCTTTAGTATTGCCCGTGCCATCTCTCCTGGTATAAATATTGTTTTTAGTAAGCATGGCTATACATTTGCGGGTAGGCAGATAAGCCATAGTTATATTATGGGGTCGTTTGAGGATATGAATATCTGGGTTAAACAAATATCACGGTATTTGCACTGAAAAACCGCTTGCTAATTGCAAGCGATATTATCCATTAGCAGTGCAAGAAAGCGCGCCTATTCAATTTCCTTGTGCGTGCTTTCAGTGCTGGTTACCTTAACCGCTTGCTAATTGCAAGCGATATTATCCATTAGCAGTGCAAAAAAGATGGTAAACGCCCTGAAGATTTTC
>JANKMV010000354.1 GCA_024650095.1 Bacillota bacterium
CGACGTGGATGATATAACATAAGGGCAAGACAACCCTACGACGTGGATGATATTACTTAAGCACGACAACCCTTATGACGTGGATGATATTATTTAAGCAAGACAGCGCCTATGCTTTGGTTTAATAGCGAGGTCGGCCCCTACGTTTTAGATGAATAGTATTTGGAATGCTACTATTATCTGACAATAGTGTCCTATACCATGAAGGAGATATGATGATGAATACGTTTTTACCCATTAGCAAAGCTGATATGGAAGAAAGAGGTTGGCCAGAGCTAGATTTTGTGCTTGTTTCAGGTGATGCTTATGTGGATCACCCGTCCTTCGGTACTGCTATTATCGGCCGAGTACTGGAAAGTAGAGGGTATAAAGTAGGAATTATCGCTCAGCCTAACTGGCAGAGTGCCGTCGATTTTAAAGTTCTAGGCAAACCTAGGCTTGGTTTTTTAATCACTGCGGGAAATATTGACTCCATGGTGAACCATTACACGGTAGCCAAAAAGAAAAGATCCGATGATCAGTATTCCCCGGGAGGGAAGGGAGGCTATCGTCCAGATCGGGCCACCATTGTTTACGCCCATCGTGTGCGAGAAGCCTACGGTAATGTTCCCATCATTTTAGGGGGTATTGAAGCAAGTCTACGAAGATTAGCCCATTATGACTACTGGACAGATAAAATAAGAAGATCAATCATCTTAGATGCCAAAGCAGATTTACTCGTGTATGGTATGGGAGAACGTCAAATCATAGAAATTGCAGAAGCCTTAGATAGTGGTATCCCCATTGCGGAGGTAACGTTTATTAAAGGCACACTTTATAAAACAAAGGATAAAGAAAGACCCCACAAGCCAATACTTTTACCCAGCTATGATGAGATTCTACAATCGAAAGAAAAGTACGCCGCTAGCTTCATGCTCCAATATGGTAATTTGGATGCCATTGTCGCTGAACCTTTGCTTGAAACATACAGAGATTATTATGTCGTGCAAAATCCGCCCCAAGCACCGTTACCCCAATCTGAACTCGACAATATCTACTCTCAGCCCTTTCAACGGAATTATCACCCCATCTATGAAGAAATGGGTGGTATTCCAGCCATTAAAGAAGTTAAATTTAGTTTAGTGAGCAATAGAGGCTGTTTTGGTGGCTGTAACTTTTGTGCTTTAACCTTTCACCAAGGCCGTACTGTTCAGGCACGGAGTCACCGCTCCATACTATCTGAGGCAGAAAAGCTTGTTTGGGATCCCGATTTTAAAGGCTATATTCATGATGTAGGAGGTCCGACGGCAAACTTCCGCCAGCCTTCATGCAAAAAACAGGAGAAATATGGCGTTTGTACCGATCAACAATGTCTTTTTCCCCAGCCATGTAGTCAACTTGAAATTGATCATAGTGATTATCTAACTCTCCTGCGTAGCTTGCGAGAAATGCCCAACGTAAAAAAAGTGTTTATCCGGTCAGGTCTTCGCTATGATTATCTGATTCATGACGAAGATGAAACCTTCTTCCGCGAACTTTGTCAGCACCATATTAGCGGGCAACTAAAGGTGGCGCCAGAACATATTTCACCTAAGGTGCTAGATATTATGGGCAAACCACAAAAGGAAGTATATGAAAAGTTTGTGGCAAAATATGATCAAATTAATGAAGAGTTAGGCTTGAAGCAGTTTATTGTACCATACTTAATGTCTAGTCATCCTGGGTCCACGCTGATTGATGCCATAGAGTTAGCCGTATATTTAAAAACAAATCATATTAGACCAGAACAAGTGCAGGACTTTTATCCCACCCCTGGAACCTTATCTACCTGTATGTACTACACCGGCCTCGATCCACGAACAATGGAAACTGTATATGTGCCCAAAACTGCCCATGATAAAGCCATGCAACGAGCATTAATTCAATTCCATAAACCACAAAACTATAATTTAGTGCACGCAGCACTACTAAAAGCTGGGCGGACAGATTTAATTGGCTTTGGCAAACAGTGCCTAATTCGACCGAAGAAAAAAGTACACGTTGCAAAACCGAGGAGTTCAGGGAAACAACGGACAAAAAAACAAGCAAGTAAAATTCGATAGGGGAAGGGGAAAGAATATGCCACAAAAAACCTTTATTAACAAGTTAACGCCGGCAGAGGCGTGGCGACAGTATGTAACTGATGATGTTATCCTATTTCTTTCTAACTTCAGAGACGATGGCATAGCAGATATTAGGGAAGCATGCCAGTTATATGCCAGTGAAATTCCCAGCATCTTTGAACAGTTGTTTACACAGAATCAAATTACTCATATCGCTAATTTACTTGAGCAACATGTTAATAACTACGTCCACAAAATGGGTGGAATAGATAAGCTGACGCTCTATACCGATGAAGAAATGGATGCTATTTGGAATGATGAAACCGTGGGAACACTTGAAGTAATAAATATATTTGCAAAAAAAGAAGAAAAAAAGAACTCGTGGAAGAAAAAAGTGGCTAAGAAAAAGAACAGCAGCAAACGTTTAACGTAAAATAAAGAGTTTCACTACTATACAGAGCATCCAAAAAAATCACTATTCGCGTTTAGTATTTATGTAAAGAGGCCCGAGTTAGCAATGAAAGAGAGGAATAATCGTATGAGGGATTATGAAAAAATGACAAAAGCGGAGTTAAAGCAAAAACGAAAGCAACTGCAATTAGATCGTAAAGAC
>JANKMV010000355.1:0-240 GCA_024650095.1 Bacillota bacterium
GCTTTCTTGATCGCCTGAAATGTATTCAGCAATACCATTTGCTGCATCGTTAGCAGATGGAATGGCGAGCCCGTAAAGGGCATGTTCAAGTGTCAATTCTTCCTCAACATCTAAGGCAATATGTGCAGAATTCCACCCGATGGAAAAAACAGCCTCGCGGCTCATCTTGATGGTATCTTGCAACTTACCTTTTTCCAGTGCCTGATTAGGGATGGCTTGAGGAGAATTCTTGGCATGTAT
>JANKMV010000355.1:250-2684 GCA_024650095.1 Bacillota bacterium
GCAAGCCTGTCATTATTTTTGTAATGGAGGCAGGGTATTGCTGCAGGTTCATATTTTTTTCAAAAAGAACTTGTCCCGTTTTTGCATCCATTACTATTGCAGCTCCAGCAGTCAGCTCTGGCCGTGCGTCTGTCTCCGCAAAGACGGTTGCATGTAAAAGTAATAGCATCAAGAGTATTAGCATGATCTTTGTTCTATGCTTAAAGTGATCTATTGGCATGTGATTAGTCCTCATTGGTGTTTATTGTCGTTTCTTATATATTCTACACTATCATAAACGCCTTCTTTAGTACATACCATTCAACTTGCAGGAAAAAATCCGCCTAAACCCTATCCGGTAGGGGTTTAGCAGAGTTTTGCTATCTAATTGGCTAGTAAGGAAATAATTACAAATATCCAAGCTACTGGTTACGGTGCACAACGTTTCTTATCTTACCTCAAGACATAGATGGTAATACATTATAGCAAAAAGATAGCCTGTGACCACGATCATATATTTGGTCATAGGCTACTTTGTTAGTTAGCTTTTAAATAAGCCCCCGAGAGCACCGCCAATACCGCCTGTTACTTCGCCGATGGGATTATTGAAACCCTTGTTTTCTCCGGTATGGCCGGCATGAGCAATTTTATCTGCCATACGACTGAAGGGTAGCGATTGGATCCACACATGACCCGGTCCCTTTAATGTAGCTAAAAAGAGCCCTTCGCCACCGAAGAGTCCACTTTTTATGTCACTAGCCATGGCCACATCATAATTTACAGTTTCGCTAATTGCGACAAGACAACCGGTATCGAGGCGTAAAGTTTCGCCCGCGACAAGTTCTTTTTTAATAATCATTCCACCCGCATGTAAAAAGACAAGACCCTTCCCCGTCAGCTTTTGCATGATAAATCCTTCTCCGCCGAAAAAACCAACACCAATTTTCTTTTGAATATGTATGCCTATGGAAATGCCTTTTACGGCACAGAGAAATGCATCTTTTTGACAAATGAGTGATGTACCAAATTCCTCAATTCTAACGGGTATAATCTTGCCCGGATAGGGGGCAGCAAAGGCGACATGCGACTTGCCTGAACCACCGTTTTGAAACACTGTCATGAAGATACTCTCTCCAGCAAGGGAACGTTTGCCCGCACCGACTAACTTGTCTACGAGAGACTTACCATCCGAACTGCTACCATCGCCCATAATGGTTGACATACGGATATCACTTTCCATATAGGTCATGGCGCCTGCCTCGGCAACGACGCTTTCTCCTGGGTCAAGTTCAATTTCAACTAATTGTATGTCATCCCCAAACAAAGTATAATCAATTTCAAAAGCGGGTGCTGCAGGAGTTTCTCTTTGCTCGGAGGCTGTAGTCTCTATCGTAGTGCCGCACTCGCCACAAAATTTAGCATTCGCTGATAATTTTGCGCCACAACTTCCACAAAACATCTCTTTTTCACCCCTTTTATCCTAGTTTTGTCCCACATTCAGAGCAAAATTTCAAATCTGCCCCAACGTCAACGCCACAGCTGGGACATTCTTTGGTATCCGCTTTCTCTTCCTCCTCCGCAGTCACCATATTATAACCACATTCAACACAAAACTTTTTACCCACGGCTACATTGGTGCCACAGGAAGGGCATTTGGTAGTAGCTGCTGCTTGGGGTTGGGGTTGGGGTGCGGGTGCGTCTTCCTCCTGTTTGATGGTTTTAATATCACTTTGATATTGTTCGATCGCCGCAGTGGCAGTGGCAATTTTTCTGCACAATTCAGCAGGTTCAGCTTCAAGGGGCAAGCCTGCAACAAACTGTTGCCAATAATAGTCGCCAATCTCTTGTTTTACTGTAGCAATATTTTTCTGTTCCTCATTAATTTTGGCATTTATTTTTGTTGTCTCTAGCATATCCGTCGTCTTATCGGCAGCATTTTTAGCCATATTCGAGAGTTTGTTAAAAAAAGCCATTTAACTCACCATCCTAAATTTTTTTATTCATTCTTTTCGTTGTCTACCGCACAAATTACAAACGTGGACTATCTTCTTCTCGTCCTCTTCACCTCTCTTCGTCCCTTGCGCTAGTCAATTGTACTAAAATATCATTGGCCGTAACTTAGCTTTAATCTTTAAGCTTATAATTCAACGCTTTTGACACAATTTCCTTTATTTGGTCGATAACTATTTGTCCAGATTTTAACTAACAATAGCACAGATTAGACTTAGTTCTCCTAACTTTTCTATTCCATAGATTCTATTGAATAATGCGCTAGATCATGCTTACTATTCCTGTTTCCCAGTCATTGCGTTAAGATATTATTGTTAATGTATAACCTAGAGAAGTCTTTGTCAAGCATAAAATTGTTTTTCTTGCTATTTTTCTGATTCGCACCTGAATGTCCCGTTAAGAATTCCCTTTTATTTTAATTAAAGGTTTTTCTATAACGCCAATT
>JANKMV010000356.1 GCA_024650095.1 Bacillota bacterium
GTGCTAGGCCCAGTTGATCCGCAGGTTGGCCAATTTCCCGCCGTTTCTATCCTTGCCGCCGTGGGACGTAAAGACCCCAATGAAGTGGATGATGAAACATTAATTTTGGCTGATGTGGCCGCAAAGGCACTACGACAGGTGAAGCAAACGGTAACTTCCATCCTCGAGGAAAGGCTGGGTGCCGATAGAGCACAGGAAGTGGCTGCCGCCTTATCCGAAGGGCATTGGACGCATGATTATGCCCTCACCTGTGATAAACTTAGTGAATTGGATTTACCCGCCTGTGGCATTTTGCCCCGAGAAATTTACGAATTAATGGACCAGTTTCCCCAACCCATGCGCGCAAAACCCGCCGTCCAGTATATCCCCATTCCGTATGGTGATCGACAAAAAAAGCATAGTTAAATCTCTAGCAAAAGGGAGTGCGTAATTACGCACTCCCTTTTGCATCTTTAGGTTATTGAATATCTATATACGCTCATTTCTATTTTTGCGCTACACGTGCATTTTTTAGTTCCTCTAATAAAGCCCCCATGGGGTTTGTGGGTCCATAGCCACTGCCTATAGCGACACCATGGGCAATGGCTGCAGTAATAAAGCGCTTAGCATTTGTCACCGCAGCTAGGGGAGAGAGACCTTTGGCCAGTTCTGCGGTAATGGCGGCGGCGTATGTACAACCGGTGCCATGGGTATGGATCGTCGCTATTTTTTTTTCACTAAAGCGGTGCATGGTGTGGCCGTCATAAAAAATGTCCACCATTTCTTCGCCCGCTAAATGGCCTCCCTTGACGAGGACACAGCGAGGACCAAGCTGATAAATATCGTAAGCGGCACTGATCATATCACGTACTGTTGTAATTTCTCGCTTGAGTAGAAATCCAGCTTCCGAAAGATTGGGTGTGACCACAAGTGCCAAGGGTAATAGTTTGGTACGCAAGGCGTCAATGGCATCCTCTTGCAGGAGTCTATCACCACTTTCGGCCACCATGACCGGGTCCACCACCAGGTTATGTAATTGATACTGGTTCAGTAGCTCTACCACCGTTAATATAAGCTTTGTTTCCCCAAGCATGCCAGTTTTAGCCGCTTGCACAGGAATATCCGAAAGCACAGCTTCCATTTGGCACGCCACAAAATCAGCAGGAACCGCATGAATGCCATGCACCCCTTTGGTATTCTGTGCAGTGAGGGCGGTAATAACACTGGTGCCATAGACCCCAAGGGCAGCAAACGTTTTTAAGTCTGTTTGAATACCAGCACCGCCGCCGGAATCAGAGCCTGCAATGGTAAGTGCTTTAAACATCTATGCCACCTCTACTCTCCAAAGGATATACCCACAGACTTGGCCGCTCGTACCAATTCACTGTCGGCTTTCACTAATTTTTGCTCGGACACAGCATCATGTAAGGGAACAGATTGCACTTCGCCGTTGCAAAGACAAGCCATCTGATCAAACGTACCCTCCATGGCCAGCTCCACAGCTTTGACACCAAAGCGCGTTCCCAGTATACGATCGAACGGGGTTGGCGTCCCTCCGCGTTGTAGGTGACCTAAGACAGTCACCCGTGTTTCTACGCCACAATGTTCGCTGACTGTGTTACCGATTACATCAGCGACACCACCTAGTTTACTATGGTGCGGGTTATCCGGCACCTCTTTTTGGTAGATAAGCTCACCATCGGGCAAGCTAGCCCCTTCAGCCACCACAATAATGGAGAATTTTTTACCCATCTTACGACGATCACTAATTTTTTGGCAAATCGCCTCATAGGAAAAAGGGATCTCCGGAATGAGAATAACGTCGCCACCACCCGCGGTGCCACTATGCAAAGCAATCCAGCCGGCATTGCGCCCCATAACTTCTAAAAGCATCACACGGTGATGGGATTCGGCGGTCGTGTGTAATTTATCAATGGCATCTGTGGCCGTGTTCAGTGCTGTATCAAAGCCAAAGGTTAAATCTGTGGCAGATAAATCGTTATCGATGGTTTTGGGAATACCCACCACCGGCACCCCTTTAGCGTAGAGCTCATGCGCAATATTAAGGCTGCCGTCACCGCCAACCACAACTAAAGCGTCAATGCCCATTTTTTCTAGATTGCAAATAGCCCTGTCTGAGACATCGCCCCACTTGGTTTTACCATTTTCGATACCGACTGCATAGCGGAAAGGATTGTCACGATTGGTGGTGCCCAAGATGGTACCGCCACGATGGAGTATCCCAGAAACATGGCAATCCTCTAAAAAATGAGATCTGTTTTCAATCATACCACCAAAGCCATCCACAATGCCCACCACTTCGATCCCATAACGGTAGATGGCGGTTTTCGTTACGGCACGAATAACAGCATTTAAGCCCGGGCAGTCCCCGCCACCGGTGAGAATTCCTAGTCTCTTAATCGTTGTCTGCATCTGTATTCCTCCAATAATCGTAGCACTTTTATTTACGATTATACCACAACTTGGGGTCAGGTTTGAGTGAATTGGTCTAACTTTAACACTGCGTTAACATTGCTTGTCTTTGGGTTTAACATTGCCTTGCTATAATGAACATAAAGATCACAACAGAGCAAATGTAATGCATAAGATTGAATCAGATCACGGCAAAGGTAAGTAAAAGTTGGGAGGACGTAAAAAAATGAGAAGAATATGGCAGTGGAAATTTATTATGTTACTAGG
>JANKMV010000357.1 GCA_024650095.1 Bacillota bacterium
GCTAGAGCAAGAATCGACCTGTCTCAAGTTTACTGTCACGGATACGGGGGACGGTATTCCACTAGAGCATCGGGAAAAAGTCTTTGAGCGATTTTATCGTGTTGACAAGGCACGGTCACGAGAACAGGGAGGTACGGGTCTGGGATTAGCCATTGTTTATGAGATTGTTAAACGACATGGCGGAGACATTTGGGTGGAAGATGGTCCCAATGGTAGCGGTTCAACCTTTATTATTACACTACCCATAGTGGCGTTTCCCGAGATCCAATAAATTAACAAAGTTTAAAGAAAAGTTAAAACAACGAACGTACTTTTCCGTTATAATAAAGATACTGTCCTATAAATCGAGGTGTCTGATGAAAAACTACGTAAAAACTACGATGATTGCATTGATACTGATAATCTCTTTCATGGTCACCGGTTGCGGTTCCAAAATGGTGACGGATGAAGGTAAACCCATTGAGCCATTAGTACTGGGTGCCGAAGAAGGTAAAACGCCGGCAGTTGGCCAATTTAACGTGAAAAGTAGCGATGTACAAATTACCGATTTAGCCATTACGGCGGACGGTTCCTTAACCGTAGTGGGAACTGAGTCTAGAGTGGTCTATTTATTAGCGCGCGAAGGTAAACCGTTGTGGGAAAAACAATATTCCGCGGTACCACTAAAAACATATATTGCAGCGGATGGAAGTTATATTGCTGTGGGTACAGCTGACGGTAAATTACTGCTGCTAAATTCAGACCAAAGTGAAAAAGCACGTCATCAATTTGAGGGCGCCATTAGTCAGATGACGGCGTCCCTTGACGGTGACTTATTGCTCGTGGGCTTGCACTCCGAAGAGGATGGTAAAGAAGATCGTTTAGTTGCCATCGAAAAAATGAGTACCGTACTGTGGCAAAAAGAACTAGGTACCATTGTGGATATCAAAGTGGCGGGTGTAGATAATCGTGTAATTGTCAATTGGCTCGAAGGAGATATCCCCGTTTTAGGCGCCTTTTCTGCTACGGGAGAGCCGTTGTGGGAGTTACGGCAACGTTCCCAACTTGGGCTTGATAATAGTGGTCAAATGATGATTACTACCCACGGTGAAGAAATTTATCGCTACAATAAAGATGCTAGAGAAATTTGGGGCTTTCCCACCGCAGGAGAGATTAGCCGCGTGCTTATGGCAGAGAATGGACTGTATGTTGCCGCCATTATTACAGATGAAGCTACGCAACATCAGGAATTACTCTATTTAAGCATGGACGGTACGAAACTATGGAACATGCCCTTGCCCGATGATGCCGATGTTATAGTTTCAGCAGATGGTAGTCGCGTCATTGTCTCCTCGTGGGGTCAGTTCCAGGACGATGTAACGCAAATATTTGTTTACAATCAAAAAGGGCAAGAGCTAAATGTATTGGATGTGGCAGGCCGTGCCCAGAAAATGGCCTTTGCTTCACAAACTGAAACATTAGTGCTAGGTTTGATTGACGGCAACATTTACTTTTTGAATATAGCGGAAAAAATGTTGAGCACGGAGCCCGTGTTTTTTAGCCGACAGCTGACAGATTATTACAACCCGGTTGTATTCGGGCGAAGCGAGGGTGAAAGTTACGTAACACTCTACTTTTATGATAATGCGGCCCAATATCTACTTCCTGTGACAAGAAGTGTGAAGAGCTCACAGCCACTTTTACGCGAGGGCATTCAGGAACTTATTCGTGGGCCTGCGCAAGGCAGTGAATTGATGCGCACCATTCCCAAGGATGCCAAAATTAATGTGGATGCAACAGATGGCGTAGTAAATTTGGACTTACCCCTTTCATTAGACCAGAAGGCAGGTAGTACGTTTTTAAGGGGTGTGCTAGATTCCCTACTTCTCACCGTAAGTTCCATGTCTACGGTGGAAGAAATTCGATTTACCGTGGCAGGGAAAGAACAGGAAACATTTGGGCAGGAAGGGATCGTTATTAATGAGCCTTTCCAACCACAGCCATTTGGCAAAAGGGATGGCGAACGCTTGCTCTTTTTGCCAGCCATGTCTGCAGGTAAATATTATTTACGACCGGTAAGTGAAGAATTTGTATCGTTAAAGGACAATGCCCTTGCAGAGACGGTGGTGCGTGTAGTGTTGGCACAATTTGCAGATAGCTTTGAGAGGGCACCTTCATTGCAGTCTGTACGTATTGAAAAAAATATAGTCTATGTGGATTTTACTTCCTCATTAAATAATATCATTGTAAACTCACCGGATGCTGCTGCTCGAGTAGCCATGCTCCGTGATGCGTTAGCTCTATCCATTGTAGAAAACCTTCCCTACGCTACAGTCAAAATAACCAGTAATGGCAAGACGCCAAAACGAGCCGATAACTATTTGCCGTGGGAAGTCACTATAACACGTCCCTATTATATAAATATGGAAAAGTAAGCGCTTTTGTGGTGCGGCGACTGTTTTTTGTCACCGCACTTCCCCTTCTGATCGAGCGACTACTGTTAGCTTGCAGATGGCCCTTGCTTTGGGTATAATAGGGGCAACAATTGAAGAAAGAGGTCCTTTTTTTATGCAAACGTTCCGTGAAGAAATAATTCGATTACTTTCCGGCAGGGTGCCCCTGGACAAGCAGCAGATTACTGCCGATATAGAGACACCGCCTAACCCAGAGATGGGTGACTTTGCTTTTCCCTGTTTTA
>JANKMV010000358.1 GCA_024650095.1 Bacillota bacterium
ACTATTATGCTACGCACTCTCCTCAAAGATAACCCGGTGTAGGACTTTTGCCAACTCCTCTAATCGATAAGGTTTGGCGACCAAACCTTTGAAACCGTAGGATTGAAAATCAGACAAAACCGCATCTTCGGAATACCCGCTGGAAACTATAGCCCGAACCTGGGGATTAATTGACATAAGTTCCTTGATTGTTTCTTTACCTCCCATGGAACCCCGAACGGTTAGATCCAGAATTACTGCATCATAAGTCTTACCTGAAGCTACGGCTTGAGAATATAGTGAAATCGCCTCAACGCCGTTGCAAGCAAGTTCAAAGTCATATCCGAGAAAGGATAACATTTCAACGACTACCCTTCTTACGGATTCCTCATCGTCCATCACCAATACTTTTCCGCTGCCGGTTATAACATTCTGATTGGAACAAACTGTATTTTCCACGGCAAGTTTTGAAGCAGGCAAATAGATAGTAAAGGTTGTACCCTGCCCTACCTGCGATTCAACTTCAATATAGCCATTGTGCTGATTAATAATCGAATGACTAGTGGTCAACCCCAGTCCTGACCCGGTAGATTTGGTTGTAAAGTAGGGGTCAAAGATATTCTTACAAACTTCCGGAGGTATACCTTCTCCTGTATCTTGAACCGTTACTCTTATGTAATCTCCTTCAATTAGAGGCAGAGCACTGGCTTCATTAATACAATAGTTCTCCGCCATGATTTTCAGTGTGCCACCCAACGGCATTGCTTGCAGCGCGTTGATAACAAGATTATTCAAAACCTGGCTGATTTGGTCATAATCTACATCAACCGCCATTAAGTCATCCGCAATACTAAAGTTGCATCCTATATTTGAACCATGTAACGTAAATTTTGCACTTTCTTTAATGAGTTCTATGATAGATAGCGTTTTTTTGATAGGTGTGCCGCCTTTAGCGAACGTCAATAACTGGTGGGTCAACGCAACGGCCTGACGGGTAGCGATTTCCACTTCTCTCATGCTATTTGCAATAACATCTTTATCGTCGGAACAATTCCTGGCAAGGGAAATATAACCAAGAATAACCGTTAGTATGTTGTTAAAATCATGTGCAATACCGCCAGCCAGTAATCCGACCGACTCCAATCGTTCAAGCCGCATTAATTCTTTTTGCAACCGCCTCTGCTGTGTAATGTCATCCATCACATTAAGGCAATATTTTTCACCCCGGAGTTCAAGCAATTTAACTGAAGATAAGACAGTAATCTCTTCACCCGATTTTGTTTTGAATTCAAATTCACGGTCCAACATTTTGCTACCACACAGATGCTCACAAAATGCATCCTCAGAATGCGCGTGCATATATATTGGTATCTCGTTTACCTTATTCCCGATGACATCGACCAAAGAATACCCAAATAGGTCCTGCCACCTGTCATTGACATCAACGAATCTGTTTTCTGATAGGGAAATTAGACTCATCGCCATGGGATTCACTTTGTAAATAGTACTAAACCGCTCTTCTGCAGCTTGCAACGCCTCTGTGGCTTTCTTTTGTGTTTGCTGCGCTTTACGTCGATCCAGTGCACGCCTGATGGCAAAAGGTAACCGGGTAAGATGCTCCTTGATTACGTAGTCTGCCGCGTCTAATTTCATACACTCCACGGCAATATCTTCGTACATTGAACCGGTTACTATTACCACTGGTAACGTGTCATCATGCTCCAGTGCAAGCTGTAACGCCTCCATACCATTGAATGATGGCATGGCGTAATCTGCTATCACCAGGTCTGGCTTAAATTCTTCGAGGGCGGTCAGGAAAGCTTCTTTCACATCTACACAGATAGTAATAAAGTCTAAGCCGCCACTGCGAAGTTCTCGTTCTATTAATTCCGCGTCTTCAGGTACATCTTCTACCATTAATATGCGCAACTGTGAATCCATACATTAACCCCCTTTAGTCACCGTTCGGCAATTGATTTAGTAGCGACCAGTATAAACCGAGGGTTCTAACTGCTTCCACAAACTTATCAAACTCCACCGGCTTAACAATATAGCTGTTTACACCCAAACGATAGCTTTCTTGCAAATCTGGCTCTTCACTTGAAGATGTAAGTATAACGACCGGCATCCGATTTAAGCGCGGATCACTTTTTATAACTTTCAATACTTCCAATCCGTCAACTTTAGGCAACTTTAAATCGAGTATAACAATTTTAGGCTTCCAGTCAGGATGCCTGTCGCTAAACGCATTGCGGTTATACAGGAAATCCAGTGCTTCCTCACCATCGGTAACATGAACGATATTGTTCGTAAGATTTTCCTTCCTCAATGCCCTTAATGTTAGCTCCGCATCGCTCATATTATCTTCAACCAACAAAATTTCTACTTCACTCAAACTGCTCATCTTTTTCCTCCTTATCTGGTAAACAGAAATAAAATGTCGCACCCTTGTTAATCTGACCTTCTGCCCACACTTTCCCTTTATGCCTGAGAATAATTCGTTGTACAATAGCCAGACCAATCCCCGTACCTTCAAATTGTTCAGAATTATGAAGACGCTGGAAGATGCCAAACAACTTGTGCGTATATTGAGGGTTAAATCCCACCCCGTTATCCTTCACATAATAGAAATTAAAACCTTTTTCCCGGTAACCGCCAACACTAATGATACGCTTGTCC
>JANKMV010000359.1 GCA_024650095.1 Bacillota bacterium
ATGCGCTAGACAGCTCTGTTAAGGAGTCTCCTTTCAAGTCCAAGTGACGCGCATCAAAAGCTTCTTGTGGCACGAGCACAAGGTCATGTTGCTGTTGTGCCAATGCGCTACGGGCGGCCGTGAGAAAATCTGTAACCGTCAAAAGTCCCGCAGCTTTAATGGAGCCGCCAAAGAATGTATTTGCTACGGCACTGACTGTAGCATTAGGAACGGCCAATACTTGGAGTGCTTGCTCCACCATGGAGTGCGCAAACTCAGAAGCTAATAGTAGGGTCCGCGTCGCCTGGAAACGATTGATTTCGCGCGTAATGTTGTCTGCTCGGTGGGGGTCGAAATCATAGAGGACAACAAAGCCCGGTGCTTGGTGTCGCTCTTTTAATAGGGAGACCTTAAATGTTTGTCCTGTCCGCTCCACCGTTAATTCCGGATTGGACAGACGTTTAACAGTCTGAAACGCTTCCACGCGCGTACGCATGGCGTGTTGATTGACCGCAATGATCAGGTCTCCTGGCAGTAAACCAGCCTTTTGTGCTGGTGTATTCTGCATGACACCCCATAGAGCGGGGTGTAGCGTTGAGGGCATAAAAGGTTCGGGTATCACGGGCACACCCAATTCATGTGTCCACTCCTTGGCACGTGTAATGACTTCTGTCCACAAGGTAGGCGGATATTGTAACGCATGTGGAGCATATTTCGTATGCCCAGGCAGGAAAATGCGAATGCTCTGTGCACCTTCCTTGGCCAAAAAGGTGACCGTCTCGTTTACATCTGACCAACCTACTTGATGTGGCATAGCGACCAAGCTACCATGAAAGGGGATACCCGCCTGACTAATGGCCTTCACGGCCCGGATGGCGCGCTCGGGTGCGGGATCATTCATAAGCGTGCGACGCCCACTTGGCGTCGCGCTATTTAACGAGATGGTTAATTCCAGCGGCTCAAGTTTAGCAAGCTGGGCGATGATCGATGAAGTGAGCAAGGTACCATTTGTGGTCACAGCAAAGGCCGTCCGTGGTAGTTGTCGTCGCAAACGTTGCAAAATATGAATAATTTCTGGGTGTGTAAAGGGCTCTCCCTCATCAAGGCGAGTGGCTGATTCGCCAATCACAATTTTTTGCTGCGGATCTAAAAATGGAGCTAATTCCAGCACTGTTGCACTAGTTAGCTCAGGTAAGCGGTGCGTGATCACCGTCGGGGGATTTTGCCGATGACTACAAAAAACACAAGCAACATTGCAGCGGGAAGTGAGAGGTAAGACGTTCTCTTGTACCGCTGCCACTAGGTAGGCATAATACTCATTTGCCATCAGTTCGTAACCGTAGCTGAGTGGCAATTTTATGCCCAATTTCAGTGACATCACCTGCGCCCATGGTGATGATTAAATCGTTGCGTTGTGCCAGTGCTAAGCAATGGTCTATAATCTCTTGTGCGCTATCGAGTTGGATTGCGTCTACACCATGTGCGCGCATCCGCTCGGCTAACTCTCCTGAGGAAATGCCTTCAAGGGGTGTTTCGCTTGCCGCATATATGTTATGTAAAATAACTTTATCGGCACCATCGAAGGCCGTTGTAAACTCATCAAAGAACCATTTTGTACGACTAAAACGATGCGGCTGGAAGACAATAATGAGCCGGTTACTATTGCCGGCACGTGCCGCCTGAATTGTGGCACGTACTTCTGTGGGATGATGAGCATAATCATCCACCACAATTATGTCATTAACGCGGCAAAGAAATTGAAAGCGACGATCTGCACCACGAAAGGCTTCCAAGCCCGCTTTGATGGCGGGAAATGCCACATCGAACTCTCGTGCCACCGCCACAGCAGCCAGTGCGTTGATAACGTTATGTATGCCAGGTACACCCAACGTTATCTCTCCTAGAGTACCTTGGGGGCCCTCTACGGTAAAGTGGGTTCCCCAGCCCTCCTGCTGCAGCTGCACGGCACGCCAATCACCACTCTGAAGTCCATATGTAACTACTTTTTTGAGCTGCGTGGGAATCATGGAGGGTAGGTGTGGATCATCGGCATATAACACCGCTGTACCGCCCGGCATGATGTTTGTTAAAAATTGGCGATAAGCGGCAAGTAGAAGAGAAAAATCGCCTTGATAATGTTCTAAATGATCGGCTTCCACATTGGTCACCACCGCCATGCGAGGCCGATAACGAAGAAATGTATTATCACTCTCGTCTGCTTCAGCCACCACAATATCTGATTTACCAATGCGCGCATTGCCATCAAATTCTGCAAAAATACCACCAATGAAAGCGGTGGGATCCAGATTACCCCGTGTCAGCACGGCTGCCACCATCGATGTAGTTGTGGTTTTTCCATGTGCACCTGCAATGGCAACACCATAGCGGTTATTAATAAAGTGTGCTAATAGTTCTGAACGATGCCAAATGGGAATGTTGTTGTGTGCGGCGGCTACAAGCTCCACATTATCTTCTGCAATAGCGGTGGAATAAATGACTACATCCGCACGCGTAATATTTTCTGCTAGATGTGTGCCATAAACTGTGGCGCCTTCTTGTTGTAATCTTGCTGTAATTGCGCTTTGCTTCTTATCGGAACCACTCACCGTGTACCCAGAATCCAGCAATACACGTGCTAATGCGCTCATGCCGTAACCGCCGATACCAATAAAATG
>JANKMV010000035.1:0-353 GCA_024650095.1 Bacillota bacterium
TGGGGTGCACGGCCTGCTTGAATGAATTGCCCGCCTAAGGCAACATCCTTTTCAAATAATACTACATTATGACCACGCTGCTTTGCTACCCTAGCTGCTTCCAAGCCTGCAGGTCCGCCGCCGATAACAAGTACTTTTTTCTTTTGTTCGGCATCACTAATTATGACTTCAGCTTCATGGCCAGTTGCCGGATTAAAAATACAGCTGTTGCCTAATCCTTTGAACATTCTGCCTACACAGCCCTGATTGCAAGCAATACAGCGAACAATGTCATCTGTATTTCCTTCCATTGTTTTTTTAAGAGCCATTTTTACTGTTTTTCTCTAATGTAAAACAACTGCTTGAAATATATA
>JANKMV010000035.1:363-11338 GCA_024650095.1 Bacillota bacterium
CATTGTTTTTTTAACATAGTCAGGATCTGCCAGCAATGGTCGTCCAAGCCCGATAAAATCTGCAGCGCCATCCTGCAGTACTTCTTCAGCTAAATCAGGATGGTTTATGCGCCCGGCCACAATCATCGGCAGGTTAGTATGTTTTTTTATTTGTGAGGCATTATAGACATTTACCTTCTGAGGGTAGTAATAGGGTGGGACCGTGTAGGCAAGAGCATCATAGCAGCCTTGTGAGACATCTAATGCATCGATGCCGCATTGGGCGTAAAGCTTAGCAGCTTCAATACCATCCTCCAGCTCAATCCCATCTTCCACATGTTCAATAGCACTCATGCGGAAAAGAACAGGGAAGTCTTTGCCCACCTTAGAACGGACATTCTTTATGACCTCACAGCCAAATCTGGCCCTGTTCTCTAATGATCCACCATATTGATCCATCCTTTTGTTTGTGTAGGGATTAAGAAATTGATCGATAAGATAACCATGAGCACCATGGATTTCAACTGCGTCAAATCCTATTTTTTTAGCTCTGAGAGCTGCATCACCATAGCTGGCAATTATTTCTTCAACTTCATCAGTTGTTAACTCTTTGGGTTTTTCACCAATGAACGCATTGGTTATCGGAGAGGGAGCCACAGGCTGTCCACCAAAGGGCTGTCCGGATGTTTGCCTGCCCCCATGCCAAAGCTGGATACAGGCCACCCCGCCCGCATTCTTAATTGCTTTTGCCAACGCTGTAAGTCCAGGTATAAACTTGTCATCGTGAATACCTAGAATTGTTGGTGCTTTACTTGTGTAGTGAACAGATGCGATTTCAACGATATTCATAGCGCATTCACCAAGGACTCTCCGAACATGATAATCAATTAACTGTTTTTTAGGTAATTCATCTTCAACATAACCAGAACCCATAGGGGGAAAAATTGATCGATTCTTTAGTGTTAAGTTGCCGATTCTTCCTTGGGAAAGGAATTTCTCATACATAATATCATCTCCCTGTTTTTGATAGCACATTGATTGTTAATAGTATAAGCATTAAAGAGTTTATTGAGTCAAAAAGAAACAGACCTAACATTAATGATATTGATAGCGAGGGCTACATCCTTCACTGAGTTGATCAGAAGCCGCGTCACAGAAGATTTTCTTACCCCACCTAAACCAGTCCTACTACCTGGAACTAGTTTTTTTCATACCCAATACCAATCATCTGATGGTATATATTGTTAATAAATAAAGGACTGTTGCACAACGAGCTAACTTTGCTCAAGTACAACAGCCTCTAATTCAGCTGAACTGACTCATTCTGTTTTATACGCAGAATGAACTTTCGGTCCATATTCATTTTTCAACTCGGACGTGGAATCTTATGGATATCCCAATCTTCAAAAGAAAATACATCCATACAACCGAAATGACATAATTTTTTTTTGCGTCGGCTGGTTACTATTTTCTACTTTTCTATCAATGAAACATCGAGACCAGTGTAATACAGTGTGGTGGTGCCTTCAAAGCCGGAATCGGTACCGAAGAAAAGCCAGAGGTTTCCATTTGCATCAGTTGTTACTTCCAGGGGAGCTCCGGCGTTTTCTAATGTTTTTAATTCGTATGTTTCGAAATCATCACTGGTTGGCTTGGATACATCACCCACGACTACTCCGTCCTTGCCACTTCCGCTCTGGTTGTCTTTATCTACGCTCAGGCGCCACCAGTCGTCTCCACTGACTTTAACCGGAACCGGTTCGGTGACGGCAGCCCCTACTTTGACGTATACTGCTTCTCCAGGAGGACCGCCAATGCCGACAGCATTGGCAGGTGCGTTGCTTCCAAAAGTTGCTTTCAAAACTATTTTGTATGTGGCATTGGATTTAAGTCCTTCGGCGGTACCGATTTGTTTTCTGAAATACATAAACAGATCATCGCTGCGGTTGCCACCGCTAATCATTAGAGCTTTGCCAGGCCCTAATTCGGACGGACGCTCTACCCAGCCGAATTTCAGGTCGTAATGGTCCATGTCTTCTTCGTCAGGTAAGTCAACGAAGTCTCCAATCCAACCAAGTTCTCCTTTGGAAAAGTCAAAGTTCAGGTTGATTTCTTGTGGCGATGTGCTGTTTCTTTTTCCGCAGCCTATCAGAAACAGTACCATCACAAGCAGTAGACAAACAGTAATGGCCATCAATTTTTTCATTTTCTTTTCCCCCCTGTTTTTCTTTCAACTATTAAGACGACCTCATTATTTATTTGTTCCCAAGATAGGGTTAACATTTGTTAACAAACATCCAGCGGTACGACAAATTAAGCACATGAAACGGCAACGCCGGATAAATGAGACGCGGCTGATAATTTTTTCTAGCACTTTATTAAAAAGTAATATATAGTTTTACTGGAGCTATATTACTTAACTTTGGTAAGGAGCTGAGCTTTTGAATTTAACGAGTATCGTACTTTTAAATATATATTCCATTTTAGTATTGGCTTTAATCCTCATCCATGCCTTAAAACACGTTGGCATAAACTCTGTTGCGAATAAACTTTATTTGATGTTAATACAAGTTGTGATTTTAATGCTTGTTCTGGACATTTTCAGCAGATTTGATGGCAACCCGGGAACTATTTATCATATTATCAATTATATTGGCAATTTCTTGGTTTACCTTCTAAACCCCGTATTGCCTTCACTGTGGTTGCTATATGCACATTACCAGGTTTTTCGTGATGAACAAAATTTAAAACTGTGGACGTATATATTGCTTGCCGTCAATGGTGCAAATTTGATTATGTTAGTAATTTCACAATTTTTCGGTTGGTATTACTATATTGATTTAAATAATATTTACCATAGAGGCCCATTATTTTGGATTCCCGCCTCTATTACGGTTATGTTAATGCTTGTCGCTTTTTTGTTAATCATTACCCACAGAAAAAGAATCGAAAAGAAACACTACTTTTCACTCGTATTCTTTGCGGTTCCTCCCTTTATTTGTGTCATTTTGCAAATAGTATTTTATGGCATGTCCATGATACTAAATAGCATAACGCTATCATTATTGATAGTATTTTTAAATATACAGAACCATAGCATGAATACTGATTATTTAACAGGAGTATATAACCGTAAAAAACTTGAAGCATATTTAATGACGAAAATCAAAATGAGCGATGAGAGTAAGACTTTTTCGGCTATTATGATAGATTTGGATGACTTTAAATCTATCAATGACACCTTCGGGCATGATGTAGGCGATGATGCATTAGAAACATCAATCACACTCATCAAGAGTTGTGTTAGGCCTAACGATTTTATCGCAAGGTACGGCGGCGATGAATTTTATATCGTCCTGGATGTTTCAAATATGAATGATCTAGAGTCCACAGTTGCTAGAATAACGACCTGTGTTGAGAAGTATAATGTCAAAGGAATCAAGCCTTATAAAATCGGGTTTAGTATAGGGTATGCTCTTTATGATTACCATAGCCATTTGAATGCTAATGAATTTCAAAATATGATAGACGCATTGATGTATGAGAACAAACGGGTTAAGCAAAGGAGCCACTTATGTTAAAAATGAATACGCCTGAAAACAATCAAGGCACTCTACGGAATTTTGTGTAGAGTGCCTTGCGTATTATCTTTGTAGCGGAATTCGTCGTGATATGGATTATGCTCATAATCCTGCGTAGTTACGTTTATTACTTTACCCCTGATAAGAACTCATCTGTGATTTCTGAAATTCGCTCAACATTGTTTAGGTAGATGAAATGCGTTCCCTCCAGAATTTCATAGTTTGCCTGTTCTCCAATGCGAGCAAGGTGCTGCTTTTGATATTCTTGCGGTGTGATCTTGATTTGGCTGTTCTTGGTTTCATATGTTTTTTTGGAAATGATCTTGAAGTACGGCACATTTCCTGGATATGTTAGCTTGTTAGTATCTTTGATATAATCGGTAGTACTTGCAATCTGCTCCAAAGTATTGTCGTTCATGGAAAATCCGGCGTAATAAATCAAATCACTTATTTCTTTTTCTGTATAGCCAATAGAGAGCAGGTTGCCTTTATTAGTGGCTATGGGTGCCACAATCGAAGTGAATCCTATCGCTTGCTGAAACTTAGCTACACCAAGTAATGACTTAACAAACCCTGGCATATCGGCGCCAATATAAGCAGTAGAGGTTCCGTCAAGAGATATGATGGCGCCCACTTCATCCGGATATTTTGCAGCATAGTATTCGCTGTATACGCTTGATACAGAGTGGGCCATTAAAATATAAGGAGCTTCTACCCCGGCACTTTTCAGTGCTGTGCGAATTTCATCCACATAGTTTTCAGAAGTTCTTGCTCTCTGCGTTTGACTACTGAATCCAACACCGAAATACTCTACACAGATTACTGTATACTTTTCACTTAGCCGACGCATAAGTGGACCAAAATCTGCGGACGGGAGCCCAATCCCCATACCGGGAAGTAAAACGATTGTTTCTTTGCCACTTCCCATTTTGTAGACATGCATTTGCCCATCGTAGACATCAACCATCTGACCATATGGTTCTATTTCTTCCTTGTTGCTCCTAAAATATGTTGCTTGCAGAATAGTGCCGACCAGCATACATACAGTAATCACTGCGAGAATAACTCCGAATACCATCATGACCTTCTTGCCTCTTTTCTGTTTTGATTTAAAGCCTGTATTGTTGTTTATTTTCATTATCTTCACTTCTCCTCTGGAGCAGAAATAATTGAAATATCTCTGGCCTTTCTTCCTTTTGAATACTCAAAACTATACTTTCTAAGTAGTCCGCTTAATTCCGATAAAAACTGATCAAACTCATCATCTGTCGTCATTAGTATCGTGTTGTTCAAAAATATTTTATCTTTTGCAGGATCCGGATTTTCACCGTTAAAATAGTTTTGGAAGATCGCATATTTTTGCATAAAAAAAGCAAACGCATTTTGAGCAGCATTTTCTAACGTGCTGTGCTTCACTATTTCTCCAGTATTTATAGCAAGTGTTCTTTCAAGACTTCCTCTGATCTTTTGCTCCGAAATGACCGACAGAATATCATTATCCAACAAAATTTTGATATGGCGGTAAAGAGTGGTTCGAGGAATATCACTAATTTTCTCACTGATTTCTGTTGCGGTCATATTTTGTCCCACAGCAAGCGTCTGAATAATTCTCATGCGCACCGGATTCAACATAATGTCGTTAATATCTTTCATATAGCACCTCCATTAGTTCCTATTATTATATTAATACTAAAAGTGGAATAAGTCAAGGGAAAAAACTCTCTTTAGCGATTCATTGTACAAATATCTACACGTCTCTGAAATGAGGTCCACCAACATAGGTTTTAGGCAAGGAATGGGCCGACAAGCAAAGAAGCTGTATCACTTTGAGTTCACAGACATCATAGGCAACAGCTTTACCGATGGTGGATCTTTAAGTATCACTGCCTGCGGTGTAATTTTCGTGAATCACATTGCTGCGAACCATCGCCTATAAAGGAGAGTCAGGGTAAATGTCGAAACTATTAAATGCATTAAGATACAAGATTTTAGTGAAGGAGAGATAAAAATATTATGTTGCAAGAGTTTAAAAAACTTGTTATGAGAGGAAATGTCCTGGATCTAGCGGTTGCAGTGATCATTGGCGGTGCCTTTGGCAAGATTGTAACATCACTGGTTAATGACATCATAATGCCCTTGCTTGGTGTAATTATGGGCGGCGTTAGCTTTGCCGAATTACAGTATCAATATGGCGATGTTGCCATAAGTTATGGATTGTTTTTACAAAGCATTCTAGATTTTCTCCTTGTCACTCTTTCCATATTTATATTTATTAAGCTCATATCAAGCATGAAGAAAAAAGAAAAAGAAGCGCCTACACCTGTACCCGTTCCTTCGCAGGAAATCATTTTACTGGGTGAAATTCGTGACCTGCTTAGCCAAAAGTAATAACTATAAACAATTAAATCGGCTGACAGCGTACCCACTAGTGGGTTCACCGTCAGCCGATTTGCTTTTCACAATGAGAGTTTCAAGCTACCATGATTCTTAAAAAAGTGCTGTTGTACAACGAGCTATTTGCTCGAGCGCAACAGCACTAATTAAGCTGCACTGATTCATTCGTATTTAACACTACTCTCCACTATCATAGCTAACATTACGGATGCATGATGTGGTTAAGGGTGTAATAGGGAGTCAGATGGGTATTGTTTGTAAACTCGCCGAGTTTCGGACCAACGAGGACCAGTGTGTCTAACATAACGATACCAACATTTGTATACTTGGCATGGACTGTCTCCCTAAATTCTCGCCAATACTGAAGGGCCAGATCGGGGTCAATCTCGGTGAGGGCCTTGTTATAGAGCTCATCTATTTCTGGTTCGTGCCCAGTGGTGTGGACGCCTTTAGAGGTGTACATATTCGCACTGTGGTACATGGAGTTGGTGGGAGCAGCGGTGCTCCAGGGGAAGATATTCCCGATATTGGGAGCTTTGGGATCCTCTTCTCTAACCAAGAACATGGCTTGAAATTGTACCTGGTCGACGACTTCAACGTCTACCTTGAGGCCGATCTCTTCCCAGTATCCTTGCAGCAAAGCAGCCTGATCGACCCCTGGGCCGGCAGGAGTATAATAGGTAATGGTTGGATCTTTAAAAGCATCTGGATAACCAGCATCTGCAAGTAGTTGCTGTGCACGTTCCGGATCATATTCGTCAGTTTTCCAAGCTGGGTCCCAACCATAGCCACCCGGATGCATAAACCAGAAACCTCCCGGCTGACCCTTTCCTACATAAAAGGTATCGACGATCTCCTGTCGGTTGATGGCATAAGACATGGCTTGACGAACCCGGATATCCGAGGTCGGCTTATCAGTGATCCAGGTGCCCGGGAAACTAATATTCCAGGTCGTTGGATTACCGATGACTTGGGAACGAATGCCATCCTCACCCTCGAGTTCTACCACCCGGTCGGTGTTGATGTTCAAAGCGATATCCACGTCACCCGTTCTAAGCATATTGATACGGGTCATTTCTTCGGGTACCAAGAGATCTACGACATATTGGTACGCAGGTACCTTACCCCAGTAGTCGGTATTGGCTTCTAATTTTAAACTGGTTTTGGAAATATACTCTACGAACTTCCAGGGACCTGAGCCAACTGGTTTTTTGCGAAACTCTTCAATTCCGACCTCTTCGATATAGTTTTTGGGTAAGATTTGCAGCGCATTAAAGGCAATGAGAAGCGGTGGTTCGGGAGTCTTGGTACGATAAACAAAAGTGTATTCGTCAAGTACTTCCATCGAGTCAAGATTCTTACCTAAATAAGGGGACCAAGGGTTGGTGGATTCGGGCACAATGAAGCGCTCCACGGTAAACAAGACATCGTGGGCGGTTAGTTGATCTCCGTTGTGAAACTTGATATTTTCCCGGATTTTGAAAGTCCATGTATTTCCATCTTCACTGATTTCCCAACTTTCGGCCACTTTCGGAATAAAGTTGCCTTTATTATCCGTATCGACCATGAGATCATACAGACCTGCATTCCAAACAGACCCGTAAAAGATGGGATCAAATGATTCTCCCCCAAACGTAAAGGACGCCATCGTGATTGTCCCAGTCGGCCCGGACGTGGCCGGAGGGGATGTGTTGGTAGGGGTACGTGAACTACAACCGGAAACTAAGAAAACTGTCACCAACAATAAGCAAAACAGAGTCTTGAGCGATTTTCTCACGTTTTAACCCTCCTCGATTTTTTGAGTTACGGTTTAGATCTGTTCACCCCTATGGCGATCGCTGCGATTCTAGCGAGTCCCAAGGATAAGGGTATATTAAAGGCGTGCATACGCCGTTATTGTGGTTGGGAGTCTAACTAACTACACAGACTTGGATTCACTTTTTGTTATCCAGCCCTCCTCATAATCGCAGAGGTGGCACGTGGCGTAGTGTGTGCCGAACACTCTAGGTTCCGGCACCTCTACAGAACATTTATCAAAAGCAGCAATGCAGCGCGTATGAAAGCGGCAACCGGAGGGAGGATTGATGGGGGATGGCATCTCTCCGCTGAGGACTATGCTCTCATCCTTCTCATCGGGGCCAGATATCGATGAAGCTGATATCAGCGCCCTGGTATATGGATGCATTGGATTTTTAAAAAGTTCTTCCGAATCAGCATATTCCACGATCTGCCCCAAATACATGATAGCCACGCTGTGGCTCATAAAACGAACAGTGGCGAGATCATGGGCGATAACTAAATAGCTAAGATTATACTCATCCTGAATATCTTTGAGAAGGTTCATGATCTGTGCCCGGATGGAAACATCAAGGGCAGAAACGGGTTCATCTAAGACAATCAGATCAGGATTTAGGGCCAAAGAACGCGCAACGGCGATCCGCTGCCTTTGCCCTCCACTAAACTCGTGGGGATAGCGATCCGCCCACTCCGGCATAAGACCTACTTGTTCCATGAGGGCCAAAACCCGGTTACGAATATCTTCCTTGTTCAGCTTGGCGTTTATCACCAATGGTTCGGCAATGATATCACGGACACGCATACGAGGGTTCATAGAGCTCCATGGGTTTTGCTGCACAGACTGAACCTTCGGTCGGTATTCATTTTTTAGCTCGGCATTGGAAAGCTTATAGATATCCCTGTCTTCAAAGAAAATGGATCCAGACGTCAATTGTTCCAGCAGGAGGATGGCGCTGGCGGTAGTGGTCTTACCCGCTCCAGATTCACCTACAAGGCTTAGTGTCTTGCCACGTTCTATGGTAAAGGAGACGCCATCGATTGCCCTTACATAACCAATGGTGCGCTGCATTACTCCTTTTCGCACAGGATAGTGCTTAACAAGATCTCGTGTCTCCAATAAAATATCTGACATCTTTAGTTCACCCCCCAACAATATACGGAATGATTGTCGCCGATTTTTGTCTCGGGCGGTTCCTTGTCCCGACAAATGTTCTTTGCCTCAGGACAGCGAGGGTAGAAGCGACACCCGGAAGGTAAATTTAACAGCGACGGCGGATGCCCTTTAATTGAATAGAGGCGATCGTCTTTGCGGTCAAGTCGCGGCACAGATTTGATAAGAGCTGACGTATAGGGATGAGTGGGGTTATTAAATATCACTTCCGTACGGGCCGTCTCTAATATTTTGCCAGCATACATCACCGCTACCCGGTGGCACATCTGATACACCACGCTGAAATCATGAGTAATGTAGATGATAGAAACATTGGTTTTTTTCTGGACATCTTTAAAGAGGGCTATATACTGAGCCTGAATTGTAGCATCTAGTGCGGTAGTTGGCTCATCGGCGATTAAAAGGCGGGGATTACATGACATACCGATAGCACCAACCACTCTCTGGCGCATGCCGCCACTAAGCTGATGGGGATAGTCACGCAGACGCTGTTCAGGAGCCGGGATATTTAGCAGACGCAGCGCGGAAATAACCTCTTCCTCTACCCTATCACCTACCAGCTGCTGGTGCTGGCGAAGTGGCTCCGCAATCTGATTTCCCACTGTATAAAGCGGGTTAAGAGAAGTCATGGGATCTTGAAGGATCATAGATATTTCCTTACCCCGCATTTTTCGCATTTCCTTTTTACTCAGTTCAAGGAGATTCGTACCATCAAGGATGATCTTCCCCGCCTTAATACGACCGGCCGGCTCAGGGAGTAGGCGCAAGAGCGACAAACCAGTAACCGTTTTACCGCAGCCTGACTCACCCACGATACCCAGGGTTTCTCCCTCATCGACATGGAAACTAACTCCATCCACCGCTTTATACTCCCCCTTACGTGTGAAGAAGGATGTGTGGAGGTCCTCAACTTGCAAAACGATGTTTTTGTCGTTGTTTTTGTTTTCGCTCATAATTGCCTCAATTTCGGGTCTAGCTTATCCCGCAGCCAGTCACCTAGAAAATTGCCGGAAAGTACGACAGCGCCTATAACTAAACCAGGAAAGGCGGACATCCACCAGGCGCGGCTAATTTCGGCCCTGCCTTCGTTTACCATCATCCCCCACGTCGGGAATGGAGGTGGAACTCCTACCCCTAAAAAGCTTAAGCCTGCTTCCGCAAGAATCAACATCCCTACACCCATAGTCATGATCACTAATAGCGGATTTACTACGTTTGGAAAGATATGCTTGAGCATGATACGGCCGGGAGAAGACCCCATAATGCGGGCCTGGGCCACGAAATCTGCATTGCGCAGTTTGAGCGTTTCTCCACGAATCAAGCGGCAATAACCAGCCCAACCCAGTATCGACAACGCAAGAACGACTGTCTTAAAGCCAGGCCCCATGCTAACCGCCAGAAGCAGGGCCAAAAGTAGTGGGGGGAAGGAGTTGCTGACATCTGTGACGCGCATGATGATGGTCTCAAATCTTCCTCCTCTGTACCCGGCAAAGATACCCAGAATTGTGCCGATAGTTGCCGTAATCGCTATCACTAAAAAAGAAATACTAAGGGAAATTCTAGCCCCATAAATTATGCGACTGAGAATATCCCGACCTAAATGATCGGTCCCTAGGAAGTACTCAGGGCTACCTCCCGCCAGAAAAGAGGGCGGCTTTAGGCGATTTGCCATCGAAATCTGGATCGGATCATGGGGTGCCAACTGCGGAGCGAAAATGGCAGTCAGAAAAAGAACGGTTAGAATCGTAATAGGGATATAAAAGTTTAGGTTCTTTACTATATGGGTTAGCCAGGAAAGCCTACCAGAGGTAAAATGTGTCTCTTGTTTTGTTTTCTCTAAAACAGCGTTCATCCTCTTATCTCCCTTCTTTACGATTTTTGGTACCTGATACGAGGATCAATGAAAGCATACGCAATATCCACTAAAATGTATATAATGAGCACCATACTGGCCACCAACACGTTTACAGACTGGACAACAGGGAAATCACGGGCCTGCACAGCTTCCACCAGCAGTCTCCCCACCCCAGGCCAGTTAAAAATAATTTCTGTG
>JANKMV010000360.1 GCA_024650095.1 Bacillota bacterium
GACATAGTTCCTTCACTACTAAAAATGCACGCCAGAGCGTGCATTTTTTATGTCTTCGGTATGACAAATACTCTCGTTTCATTAAGGTAACGACGCAATCGACGTAAAACCTTAGCCACAATGGGCGTTGGTTTGTCTGTAAAAATATAGTACCTAGGCATTTCACAGTTTTGCCATAGTTCAAAAGAAAGAACACCATTGCCGTTTTTCAAAGAAACGACCCACACCTCCACAGGACCATCTAGGGGACGGTGAACCACATAGCTAGGCTCACCAAATGTACTACGTAACAAATATGCACAACGGCTGACCGCTGATGTTGAAGTTACATCACTAAACTCGGGCAACACACGACGTGCGGAGTATACGGTGCGTTGCGCCAAGGCTTTTGCTGTATCACCTCGTGCCAGAGTGACCGTTTGACCCTCCAACCGCAAGTAAAACCCTCCCCGCATCTCTTTTGTATAGTATATGCAGAGTAGGTTGTTTTTTATTGTCCAAAACGACAAATAATTGAAGAAAATCACTACATAGACGTAAATTCGTTTATTTCGGGGAATTATAGAGAGGGTAGCACACGAATTGGAGGACGTATTTTTGAACATTCATGCCATAGAAACATTGCTGACCACTGTTCTCACACTCGCTTCCCATATGCTAGAAGTTTTTGGTGCCTTTATAATTGTATTTGCTGGCACAAGAACATTTATTCACTTTCTTACCACAAGTCGAGATGGACGCGAAGCAAGACTATCCTTTGCCCGTTATTTAGTTTTTGGCTTGGAGTTTAAACTAGCAGGCGAAATACTTCGCACGGTCGTTGTGCGTAGCATGGCCGAGGTTTTAATCCTAGCTTCCATTATTGCCTTACGATTTGTACTTAATCTTATTCTACACTGGGAGATTCATCAAGAACAGCAAGATGAAAAAAATGAGAAACAATAGTGTGGGAAATTTAGGCAAAGCAATTGCAATCCGCCATAATTTACGATAAAATCAAGGCAGTCTTACCAGAGGAGGAATACTTATGGCAAAAATTGTGCCAATTCGTGGCGTTCGATACAGCACGGCAAAAGCTGGTCAAATGGCTGACCTTATCACGCCTCCGTATGATGTCATTAATGATGAAGAACAAAAACGTTACTATGAGAAAAATCCCTTTAATGTAATCCGACTAGAATACGGCGAAAGTAGAGAGCCTGATAGTAAGGACGATAATCGCTATACGCGCGCAGCCGGTTTTTTTAGTCACTGGTTGCAGCAAGAGATACTAACCCATGAAGATAAGCCATCTATCTACCTTTACCAGCAAGAATTTACAGTGGCAGGCCGTCGTATGACCCGTAGCGGTTTTATTACGGGTGTCGGTGTGGAGGAATATGAAAATGGTATGATTCTTCCCCACGAAGAAACTCTTTCCAAAGCAAAATTGGATCGGTTGGAGTTGCTACGACACTGTCATGCTAACTTTAGCCCCATCTTTGGTCTTTATGACGATGCCACACAGACGGTAGAGGCCATTTCTGCACGTTACATAGCACACGACCCCACCATTGCCTTTACCAGTGAAAACGGTGAAGAGCACCGCTTATGGAGCGTGAATGACGATCACGACGTAGCTACCATCACTAAACTATTTAGTCAACAAAAAATCTATATTGCTGATGGCCACCACCGCTACGAAACGGCACTCACTTTCCATAAAGAAATGAGCGCCCAAGGCGATCATCGTTTTGCTTTTTGCCTGATGACACTAGTGAACCTCTCAGACCCAGGATTAGTGATCTTCCCCACACATCGTTTACTAAAAAACATACATAATTTCCATGGTGACGACTTCCTCGCTAATCTTAGCCAAGACTTTACCATCAAGACCTTCGACTTACCCAAGGCAAACCGTGCCGAAGCTCTTACAGCAGAATTAAAAAAGCTTGCTTCTTTAATGCAAAAGCAAAATGCATTTCTCCTCTATCTTGGTGGAGAACAAATTTACCGCCTCACCATCTCTAACGAGCGGGAGAACAGATTGATGGCCAACCGTCATGGCAACTACTCAGCGGCCTGGCGCTCTCTAGATGTAGCTGTGCTACAAAGCCTTATTTTAGAGGAGTTATTAGGCATCGATAAGGAAGCACGAGCCAGTGGCACCCATCTCACATATACACGAGACGAAGCGAAAGCGTTGGAACAGGTGGAACGGGGTGAATACCAAGCGGTCTTTTTCCTCAACCCTACCCAAGTGCATGAAGTGACCGCGGTGGCAGCCGCTGGCGACAAAATGCCACAGAAATCTACATTCTTTTATCCCAAGCTAATCACAGGTCTCGTCATTAATGATTTTAGCGTGTAAGAAAAGAAAATCATGATCAAACAAAATGAGCACAATCACTGATTGTGCTCATTTTTTCATACCATCTCTATTTTGCTTCCTGTACCATTTCAATTTTTTCTCCATTCGGTCCGGTAAAGAAGAAAATTTTCTTTCCCATGGCATCCCGTGGTTCTTCCGTCTCAAGCGGAATCTGCATCTCTTTTAACTGAGCAATGGCTTGTTTCATATCATCAACCTCGACGGCGAAATGGCTAATGATACCTTCTGTTCTGTCCTCAGTTTCATTAGCATACGCCAACAGTTCCAACCCT
>JANKMV010000361.1 GCA_024650095.1 Bacillota bacterium
ACCGGCACCATTATGTCCCACGACCACAAACACAGAATGATTGGGAATGACAAGGGAGACGTCGGTGAAGAGCTTGCGACGTCGATACGCCTTACTAAGGTTTTTAACCGTAACCTGGGTACGCATGCTGCCACTCCCTTCTTGTGTTTACGACATACTTTTCTACCATGAAGTATACCACCGGTCCTTTGTGCAAACGTGAACAAACTGTGACCAAACCTTGAATTTTTTCTGCCTGCTTTTTTTGCATATAAAAGGCACTTATGGAAGCGGCTCCTTCACTTCAACAAAATCATTTAATTTTCCCAATAAATTGCCGCAACCATAAAGCAAAGATGACAAGCACCCAAATCTTGCGGCTATGATCGGCCCGTCCGTCACGGTGATCAGCCACGAGCGTGCGAATATATGAACGATTAAAATACTGGCCTAGTGCAGAATCCCCCAATAGCTCTGCCACTTGCTTTGCCAATGGTCCGCGCAACCAAACCCGTGTGGGAACAGGGAACCCACGTTTAGGCCGATTTACGGCAGCAGGCGGAACTACATCTACAAATGCCTGCCGCAAGGCGTATTTTGTGAGTCCGCCTTTAATTCTATAACGCAAGGGAATCGTGGACGCAAACTCGAAAACATGATGATCGAGAAAGGGAACACGCAACTCTAAAGAGTTGGCCATGGTCATTTTATCCGCTTTGACTAAGATATCACCCACCATCCAGGTATGCAAATCAATATACTGCATTTTCGTAACATCATCATAGTTTGCTGCTTGTCGATACAGCGGCGCCGTCACCACTGTGGCGGGCTTGAATTTCTTCTGTTTTAATAACTTCATTTTTTCCTCTTCTGAGAAAATAAAAGCGTTACCAAAAAAGCGTTTTTCTACAGGTGTCGCTGCTCGGCGGAGATAATTCTTACCTGGGAGAAAGCCCGGCCACAGTTTATGGGCAACCGTTACCAAGGGCTGCGGCAAGCGCGCCAGGGGCATTAAATCACCCGGCTCCTTATAAATACCATAGCCGCCGAATACTTCGTCAGCACCCTCCCCGGATAATGTAACGGTGATTTTTTTACTGGCCATGCGGGCCACGTAATAAAGAGAAATAGCGGCTGGATCGGCAACGGGATCATCAAAGTGCCAGACCAAGTTTGGTAAGTCGCGCCAGTACTCTTCTGGTCGGATTACATATTCCTCATGGTTGGTATCTAAATAGCGCGCCGTTTCCGCCGCTTCAGACAATTCACTATACCCCTCTTCTTCATATCCCACACTGAAGGTAGAAACAGGACCCATTTCCCGTAGTAAGCCAACAATAATGGTGGAGTCGATCCCACCCGATAAAAACGCGCCCCAAGGAACATCGGCCTGGGTATGCAAGCGCACCGCTTCGCGCAGAACGTCCCGTGTTCCCGCTAAAATATCCTCCAGTGGTCGTTCCTGTGGGGAGAAGGATACTTGCCAGTAGCGTGTCATGGTCAAATTTCCTGCTCGCCACACAAAGGAGTGGGCTGGTGGAACTTTATAAACGCCAGCAAACATTGTTTCTGGTTCGGGCACATATTGGAACGTTAAATAGTGAGGAAGCGCCGCTTCGTTAAGGCGCGCTTCAAAGGAAGGCAGCTTCGTAAAGGCCTTTGCTTCAGACGCTAGCGCGAAGAATTCGGCTGTTTCAGTATAAAAGAGTGGCTTAATACCAAAACGGTCACGTGCACCAAAGAATTGGTTTCGCTTCTGATCATATACGCAAAAGGCAAACATACCACGTAATTTTTTAACGCACTCTTCTCCCTCTTCTTCATATAAATGCAACACCACTTCACTATCGCTTTCACTACGAAATACATGCCCTTTGCGCAGTAAATCATCGCGCAATGCTAGATAATTATAGATTTCTCCATTAAAGGTCAATACCAACGTGCCATCTTCATTAAGCATGGGTTGACGTCCCCGAGCAGATAGGTCAATAATTCGCAAGCGGCGAAATCCCATCGCAACCGGTCCTAGATAAAGCGAATCATAATCATCCGGCCCACGATGTTTAAACGTTTCCGTCACGGTATCGAGATCACGCACTATGCGGCCTCCTGTTTTGTCCCACACACTAATAAAACCACACATTCTATGTACCCTCCCCCTATCAGCTTTCAATACAAGAAATGCGTGCCTTTTTCAATTTTCTTAAAGCACGCTTTCAGTACTGGTTACACTAACCGCTTGCTCATTGCAAGCGATAAAAATCTACCAGTACAAAAAAAGACTCTTACTATGATATGTTGAGAAAAGGATAAATGGAATTGTTTTTTTAAAAACGGTATAACTACATCACCTCCCTTAAATACTAAAACAGAACAAAAAGGAGGTGTAAAGCTATGTGTCATAGAGAAACAGGCTTCGAGTTCGCTATTTTAAACGACAATGAATTAAGTAGCATTCGTGAAACAGAAGCCAAGTTAAATACAAAAGAGCGAAACACAGAAGAAGTAATACTGTTGGCCTATAAACGCGCTGATGACAACCGCATGGATCGCTGATAAGAAAGGCGCGCCTATTCGATTTCCTCAGCGCGCCTTTCAATACTGGTTACATTAGCCACTTGCTAGCTGCAAGTGATATAATTTTCT
>JANKMV010000362.1 GCA_024650095.1 Bacillota bacterium
ACAGCGCTTGTTTTTTTCACGCGCGATTTAGCAGGAGAAGCCATGCTAGGGGATGCTGGCGCTAATGTTTTAGGTGGTGTATTAGGACTTGCGGTGGTGACAGGGGCGCCTGCAGCGGTGCAAATTTTCTACTTTTTACTTCTGGTGGGATTTCATGTGGTGACGGAAAAAATATCTTTGACAGAGGTGATTGCAAAAAATTCTCTCCTCTGTTTTTTGGATAACTTGGGTCGACCGCAATGGGGAAAATAGTGTATTGCAGGAGGATTGAACAGTTTGATGAAGAAACTTAAGGAGTTGCCCTTTGTTTAGCCGTCGCACGGGAAAAATTCAGCATGTACGCGTGCAGTCATCATCCTGTGAAATTTTGCAGGTGGTGTGTGAAGGACAAATGGCACAAGCCATCAACTATATTCCTTTGACAGGGGCGGCGGCCATTGGCGACTTGGTCGTACTCAATACGATGGCGGTGGAGCTTCGTCTTGGTAGCGGCGGTTACCATTTTGTCATCTTAAATCTCAATTCCGTCGAAAAGCACAGCGAATACGCGGGCCATATTATGAAGCTGCGTTATACGCCGCTACAGGTACGCGTTTTGGCGGTGGAAGAAGAAGCATCTTGCCATCATTTACAGATGAAGAAAGCCGTCTCCTTACTCGGTATGCCTGTGATCGTGGCAGAGCTCCATAGTATGTTAGCACCATTTGTATTAACGGTAAAACAAAAAAAGCCTGCTCTGCGTATTGCCTATCTGATGACAGATGGCGGTGCATTGCCTGCTTTTTTCAGTCACACAGTGCAAGTATTAAAAGAACGTCAGCTCATATGTGGCATTGTAACGGCCGGACATGCCTTTGGTGGGGATTTGGAAGCGGTGAACGTCTATAGTGGCCTCTTAGCCGCTTGCCACGTTTTAGAGGCGGATGTGACTATCGTTTGCATGGGGCCCGGTGTTGCAGGTACGGCGACGCCCTATGGTTTTAGTGGGATGGAAGTGGCGGATAACCTTAACCGCGTGCATAGTTTGCAGGGAAGAGCGGTGGCATTGCCCCGTCTAAGCTTTGCGGATGAGCGTGCGCGTCATCAGGGCTTGTCCCACCATACCATGACAGCATTGTCGCAGGCCACATTTTTACCTGTAGATTTGCCCTTACCTGTATTGTGTGATGAGCAGAATGTAAAACTAGAACAGCAAATAGGTACGCATGGACTAGCAGAGAAACATCATCTTCACCGCTATAATGGCTTGTCATTGGCGCACTTAGAGGAAGAGCGGTCACTATGTAGAACCATGGGTCGTTCCTTAGACGAAGATCCAGCCTTTTTTTTAGCTGCGGTGGCAACTGCGCAGCATATCACGCACTTCTGCACAGACTCTGTTAGTGAATCTGTTGAGCAATAAAAGCTTGCAGTGTCATATCCTTGGGTAGGGTACGGAGAAAAAAGCGAAGTTCACGAATGGTACCCACAAATAAAAAGTGATTTCTCTGTGTCATGGTATGCATAATATCCTCCTTGTCAGGACTTCCCTTGGCTTGTCCTGTTGGTCGTGTATTTACTTATATGATGTCGCTGGAATGATTATGCATGGGAGGTGCGATGTGGGCGAAAAGACAATAAAATCGGAAACCAAATATGAGGGGAAATTTATTTCGTTGCGGGTAGATGAAGTAATATTAGACAATGGTAAGACGGCGACGCGGGAAGTGGTTGAGCACCCGGGCGCCGCGGCAATTCTTGCTGTTACGAAGGAAAAAGAAGCTTTCTTCGTCCGGCAGTACCGCAAGGCTACAGAAAAAGTATTACTGGAAATTCCTGCCGGCAAGCTTGATCCTGGTGAAACGCCTCGCGATTGTGCCGAGCGGGAGTTGGCAGAAGAAGTGGGCATGGCAGCTAATGATTTACGTTTACTGGCCGCTTTTTACACATCTCCTGGTTTTGCTACAGAGAGAATCTATGTATACTTGGCTACTGGTCTAAAACCAAAAACAGACGCTAAGCCAGATGAAGATGAAATTTTAGACGCACAACGGATCCCTTTGCAAGAGGCTGTACAAATGGCTAAAGATGGGGAAATCGAAGACGCCAAGACCATGATTGCCCTTTTACTCGCTGCTGATTTGGGACTAGCACGGTGAGAAGCTAGTCATATCCACCACCGCTTTTGCATACTCTGAGCCATGGACAGGGAGGGAAGCGGCGTGCGTCAGGGACGGCAAAACAGCGTGATGGAGCATTTGCAAGAAAACTTCGCGATGTATATCCTCGTTACCATTATTTTCACGTTGGGGATTACAGGTGGCGCTTTTTCTGTGCGCCTCCTCACCGACGTGCAAATTAAGGAACTAAACCAGGTATTTTTTAATTTTTTAGATTACATGACACTAGAGGAACCTTTGAATCAATCGCTTATTTTGCAGCGTTCCCTTCTGCAGAACGGTGTTTTTCTGTTGCTCTTATGGCTAAGCGGTAATTTCTTCTTTGGCTCCATTATCGGCTTGGGTTGTGTGTTTTATCGTGGGTTTTCCATTGGCTTTACCGTTGGCTTTCTCGCTCAGCAAAACGCGCTGCAAGGAATTTTGTTTTCGTTGGGAGCTATTTTACCGCAAA
>JANKMV010000363.1 GCA_024650095.1 Bacillota bacterium
TGCAACAACTCATGCTTCCTTTATTCAAGAGAAACTTTTTTTATCCTTCTGCATTAAGCTTTTCCGCATCAAAATAATGGCGCTCTTATTCCGAGTCCTTGTGGCACATACAAAAAATAGCACTGTTTCTGGCCAGTGCTATTATGAAAACCATAACTTAACTTTTCTGATTAGATCATGAAGAACTTTCTTTAGACAAGATTTCCCCTACTGAAAACTGTCTCATGGTGAATGGCGCTGATACCTCCCAAATACTGCAATGGGATACTACCATCAATGGTAATTACTTTTTGCTCTTTAATTGAATCTAAAATGCACATTATTACTCGCAAATCTCCAAACTCCATTTCGGGCGTCACACTAATTTCCTCCAAACCAGTGAATGCATTATAGAAGTTTAGTAGTTCATTATAAAAACCCTGTTCTACTTCATATTTTATCTGTTCACTACGACCGTCATTATATGCGATATTAATGACACCCGCGCTACGCTCCTCAAGATAGATCATGCCCAGTGATCCAAATATGCGCAGGCCAATCAATGGACGTTGCATTTCCTGACCCGTGCAAAAAAATGAAAATTGTCCAGTGACACCACTCTCAAATGAAAGATTTACATTGACTACCGCATAGGGGGAAAACGGTTCGTTCAGTGGTTGGCCGAAAGCGTGCAACTTTTCAACTCCACCAAAAATATACTGCAATCCGCCTATGTCATGAAGAGCGCTGTCCGTAATGACTCCACCTGGATATTTAGGGTATTGACGCCACTCTCTTGCAGGAAATTTATCCCCTGGCATATCGCCGGGGAAATTACTCACAGTGTTTAAAACAAAATAATTCACGTCTCCTATTTTTTTTGTACGAACTAGATCTCTAATTATATCTGTCTCGTGATTATAGCGATAGTTTTCGGCAATCATAATGGGGATACTATGTTTCTTTGCTAATACGCGAGCATGTATTGCCTGGTTTAATGTAGGCGCAAGTGGTTTTTCACAAATTATGCCTTTACGCTGGCTGTCCCACTGGCTGGCAACCTTTTCAGTAACCTCATAATTTAACTCAATGGGTACCATAATATCTACAATGTCCAGATCAGCCTTTTTGATCATCTCTACATAATCGGTATACACATTAGCCTCACCTATATTCAATTTATGCGCCCACTGCATTGCTTTTTGTTTTTCAATATCACATAATGCAACAATAGCATACTGTTCTGTTAACTGGCTAAAAGCGGGGTAATGCAAACGTTCAAAGGCCATGCCAGTTCCAATAATACCTACTTTTACTTTTTGCACTGGTTAACCCTCCTATGCCTCTTTTTAATAGCATTACATTACTCAGACCGTTGTATGCAAGTAGCATAAACGAAAACAATACTCTCATTTTTAGCTATCATAATCCGTTCTTTGTGCAAATGGTAAGAATATTAAATCCTCTACTAATAAGCATGTTAAACAACACACTAGTTATTTTTGTAACTTATAAAAAGCACTTGCTTTAAACCGTAAAAAAGGTTAGAATTTTTATTGTTAGTTTTCATACATTTGACATGACAGATTGGTAAGCTATTACTTTATAGAATCGAGGCAATCACATGGTAACTACAAAGGAAATGGAAGAAAGCAGTGTATTCAGTCTAATTCTAAAATTTTCAGGCCCTGCAGTAGCAGCAATGATGGTTATGTCCATTTATAATATTGTAGACCGTATCTATATTGGTCGGAGTGTAGGCACATTAGGCATTGGTGGCATCGCCATTGGCTACCCGCTAATGATGATAAAAGGTGCGTTAGCTATGTTAATTGCCATTGGTGCTGCCTCTATGATTTCCATTCGTCTTGGGGAAAAGAAAAATGATGAAGCAGAGAAAATTCTCGGGCATGGCTTTACTCTCTTAGTTGGGTTTGCTCTATTTACAGCGGCGCTAAGCCTTATCTTTTTAACACCACTCATGCGATTATTTGGAGCCAGTGAAAACATCTTGCCATATGCTACTGCCTATATGAGAATTATTTTAATTGGTAATGTCTTTCATATGCTAGGCTTTGGAGCCAACAATTTCATTCGCGCAGAAGGTAATCCCCGCATAGCGATGTATTCAACCCTTATAGGCGCTGTGCTTAACATTATTTTAGATCCCATCTTTATCTTCGTTTTTAAGATGGGCGTCTCCGGTGCTGCTTTAGCCACAATTATCTCACAGTCAGCTTCTGCCGCTTGGGTTCTTTACTACTTTCTCAATGGAAAAAGCTTGCTAAAGATCCGTGTTCGTCATCTTATCCCAGAAATTCCTTTATCACTAAGTATTATGTCACTGGGAACGGCCTCTTTTGTGCGGCAGGTTTCGAACAGTTTAGTCATTGTTCTTCTCAATAACAGCTTACTCAACTATGGTGGAGATGTTGCAGTTTCTGCCATGGGTGTCATCTTTAGCATCCGTACATTACAGATAATGCCGGTGTTAGGAATTAGTCAAGGTGTTCAACCCATCATTGGCTTTAACTATGGTGCGCAAAAGCTTGAACGAGTCAAGCAAGCTTACTCTTTGGCGAATAAGCTCTCCACGGGTGTCGTTTTGCTAAATTTTACAGCTAT
>JANKMV010000364.1 GCA_024650095.1 Bacillota bacterium
ACCACGGTTCATAGTTTGTGCTTCATTGATGTGCAGGTTGTAGGTTGTGGGGAGCGACTTCCCAGAGAGTTCTACAAAGCCTTGTGTATCATTGGGCATACCCGGTGTTGGTGCTGGGAAATACAACCATTGTTCGGGGTTCTCATGATCTCTTCCATATGAAACATTGGGAATCATCTTTGTGATTGCTAACTCCTCAATAAGATGACCGTCAGCTGTGCTGAAAACCAATTGATCCTGCGTATCATTCAGCTGGAAATTGGTGTGCAGATTTCCGTTACTGCTCCGATTTTTACCTGATGCATAGACAACAAGATACTCTTTAGGTTGTAGCACAACTTCGGGAAAGCGCCACTTAAATGGATTGTCCACTTTGTCGGATAACCAAAACCCAGTTAAGTTTTGTACTGAATCACCGGCATTGTAGAACTCAATCCAGTCAACTAAATCTCCATCCGTATCTATAAGGGAGGTTTTATTTGCGGTTATATACTCATTAATGGTAACAGAGATATCTGTGGCGGGAAGTTGTTTGATTTCTTTGTACTCATTTGCATTATTTGCGGCGCCAGGTGTGGCATCAAAGAAGTAAACCCATCTATCTCGCTGTTGTGTACTACGACCACGAGAGATATTGGAAAAAAGTGGGCCAATCTCCACACGGTCGATGGGGCGAACGTCAGGTGTACTTAAAACAAGGGTTTCACCCTCGGCTTTTAAACTAAAGTTTGTATGCAAGTATGGACCTTGAGGCTCGTTACGATCCTTGCCCGAAGCAAAGATCAGAAGGTACTCGTCTGGCATTATGGTAACGGATGGCATTTCCCACTTTAGTGGGTTTGTAGGATCATCTGAAAGCCAATATCCTGTAAGGTCAAGTGTTGTGGTCCCCGAATTGTACAATTCAAACCAGTCAGAGTAGTCACCGTCCTCATCAGTAATGACGCAACGATTACTGCTCATAACTTCATTAATAAACAATGTGTGGCTGCCAAAGACATTACGGCATAAAAGAAATATTAATAATAGTAAACAAGCGAGCAACATGAGTAGATGCTTTGCTTGGATCTTTTTCTTTATTTTTTTTTGCTGTGCTAAAGCAGTCATGGTAGCACCCCTTTATCTATCCGTGCTGCTCACAGAACTATAAAATTAGCGTGAGAACGTAAATCTTTAGAAAAAGACATAATAATACAACTTATTCAA
Source organism: Bacillota bacterium (assembly GCA_024650095.1). Taxonomy (GTDB): domain Bacteria; phylum Bacillota; class Dethiobacteria; order Dethiobacterales; family Dethiobacteraceae; genus JANKMV01. The sequence goes on from JANKMV010000364.1 coordinate 1,207, forward strand.
TCTTTTTCTAACAATTCCTACCATAATTTTAAAGTTAACGATTTTTAATAATTTCTGCTACACTCGTACCAGTGCAAAAGAATTAATCGCTTGCGGTAAGGTTGCTTTTTCACTCATCGCACATAATGTCTTGTACCTCCCCAACAGGAATATGTCTAGGGCCTTCTAGTGTCTGAACCACTATCATATTGGTATCTATATTTATCATTTTTACAATTCCCGTTGTATGTAGGGGGCTTTGTTTGCCAGTGGTGACAATTTGTAGAACTAGACCGCATTGAAGTGATAACTCGAGCAACCGTTGAAATTCCTGCTTGTTTTTTTCGCGATGAATAAGCTGTGGTATGACTTGTGGTTTAAGGGCAATTTCACGAAACTCGGGTAGAATTAGATGGGTGGCGGGAAAGCGGGCATGCGTCATTTTTTTACCTCCATAGCGAACATATGTTTGCATTTAGTGTAGCACAAAAAACGATCAATGTAAACGACAGAGCGAGGTAGGTCATATTTACCAAGCTGTAAAAATAGTGCGAATTATAAAGGATGTTTAACAGGTTGTTAAGATTACTTAATAAACTGTCTTCTCTGCCGCTTGTAGCAGGTTTGCCGACGGAGGGGGTACCCTCTATAATGAATGTAGTTAACATAATAACGCTATTTAGCGGAAAGCGAGGTACATAGCTTGAGAAGAAGCTGTGTGGGGATTATAACTGTTGTATTAGTGTTACTGATGGCGGGACAAGCTCTGGCGAACCATGTTGTGCAGCCTGGAGAAACGTTGTGGAAGATTTCCCAGCAATATAACACAACGGTGGCTCAACTAGCAGGAGCAAATAACTTGAATAATGTCAACTACATTATCGTGGGGCAACGTTTAGCGTTACCGGGGCAAGCGAAGGCGCAGACAGTAGTGCATACTGTTAAGCCAGGTGAGACACTGTGGATGATTTCCCGTGCGTATAGCACTACAGTAGCATCCATTGCCCAAGAAAATGGCATCACAAATGTTAACATTGTTAATGCAGGTGCCAAGTTAACAATTCCTGGTGCCAAGCAAGTATTGTCCCAAGCACTTTCCCGAGGTGGTCGAGTATTATCCGCCGGCGAATTTGATTTATTTGCCCGACTCGTGCAATCAGAGGCGGGTGGCGAATCTTATCAAGGACAAGTTGCTGTGGCTGCAGCCGTTTTAAACAGAGTAGATAGCTCGCGATTCCCTAATACTGTAACGGGTGTCATAAATCAGGTTGTAGATGGTTATTATCAATACAGTCCGGTACTCGATGGTCGTATTAAGCAACCTGCCAGTGATAGTGCACGCAGAGCAGTAGTCGAAGCAGTAGGTGGCGCAGACCCAACGAACGGGGCTACTGGTTTTTATAACCCTC
>JANKMV010000365.1 GCA_024650095.1 Bacillota bacterium
CTGATGGAGGAGAAGATTATCTCACCCACACTTGTCCACCAGCGGGAGTATAGCGGATGGCATTATCTACTACGTTAAAAACAACTTGCTTAATCTGATGCAAAACGGCAAAAACGGGAGCAGTTCGTTCAGGGAGACTATAGGAAAAAGAGATATCTTGCTCATGCGCACGCTTTCGTAACATTTCCAGAGTGCTACGCACGGTGGGAACGACATCGATCTTAGCCATGGTATCTTCGCCTGCTAAACGATCTAGCCGTGTCAAATCCAGCAAATTTTCTACCAAATGAATGAGTCGCTCCAATTCGTGATCGATATCTTCCATAAATTCTTCCTGCTCATTGGCATCAAGGGGATATTCACGTAATGATTTTACGAGGATGTTAAGTGACGTCAGTGGTGTTCGCATTTCATGAGAAGCGTTAGCCACGAAATCCTTCAACTGTCTCGTGGATTCCTGTATTTGTTGCGCCATTTCGTTAAACTGAGTCGTGAGACGGCCAATTTCATCCTTCGAATACACTTTAACGTTCTGAGTTAAATCACCCCGTGCCATCTTTTCCGCCGCGACTGTCAGTGCTTCGATAGGTACCATCATCCTATGAGTAAAAAAACGACCTAAAAAACTGGCCAAGACAACAGCTAAGAGCGTGGCGATAATTAAATAATTACGGATATCATCCTGCACACCGTGGATATATGACAATGAGGAAGCAATGAAAACAGAGCCAATCACATTCTCTTCATTCATAATAGGGACAGCATTTTGCAGTACCCAGCTCTCTGCTGCCTCCGAGTACTGCACACTCCAATCCTCTTCTTGCACTAGCGCTGCCGCAATTTCCTTACGCTCTAGTGTTGTACCAACCAAGCCGCCAACACGTTGATTATCTCCTAACACGCGTTGACGATGGTCAGTAATAATGACGCGAGCGTTTATTTGTCGCGAAAAATCATACGCTAAATTTGAGATATCCACCACATCTGGTGTAGCAATCATTTTAGGTGCAGCAAAACCACTGACTAGATTAGCCGCCCTCGTCATGGCACTATATTGATAGGCAAAATAATATTGCTCTAAAATATTAAGGAGAAAAAGAGCTGTAAACACCATAACCACCACAATTAAAATTATATATGTGACGGTCAACTTGGTGCGGATACTATTAAACATTTTTGCCCTCCCGGAATTTATAACCCGCCCCCCAAACAGTAAGAATTAATTGTGGTGTGGCGGGATCCGGTTCCATCTTTTCCCGTAAATGGCGAATATGAACATCCACTGTTCTAGCATCCCCGTAATAATCGTACCCCCACACATGCTCTAGTAGCTTTTCCCGACTAAAGACACGCCCAGGGTGACTGGCCATTAAGCTGAGTAGGGCAAACTCTTTACTTGTCAAGTCCACATCTTTGTCCCGCACGCGAACCTTGTGCTGAAACAGGTCTACTTGCAAATCTTGCAAACGAATCACCTGCATGCCCGCTTGATCCGTGGCTTGTGTATGTGAGCGTCGCAAGATTGCTTTTACCCGCGCCACCAGTTCCCGTGGATTAAAGGGTTTCGTCATATAATCATCTGCACCCAGTTCCAAGCCAAGAATCTTGTCAATATCTTCGCCGCGCGCCGTCAGCATGATAATGGGAATATCACTATTCTTGCGAATGCGGCGACAAACTTCAAAGCCATCAATTTCCGGTAGCATTAAGTCCAAGACGATCAAATCTGGTGATTCTTCTTGAAAGAGTCGTATCGCTTCCGCACCATCATAGGCCACAAAAACCTCGAAATTTTCTTTCGTCAAGGCAAACTTAAGCCCCTTAGCAATGGTTTTCTCATCATCAACCACTAAGATCTTAGACATAGAACTCCCCCTCCTTACGTAAGTGCACGATACGCATCTCGCACCTTTTGCATATCATGCCAAACAGGACGTTTTTTTGCTTGCTCCGCAAGCAGCGTTGCGGGATGATAGGTTGCCATTATCCGCCTGCCACCTCGTTCAAACCATTGACCCCGCAACTTTGCTACCTGCGCTGTGGGATCGATCAATGCCTGTGCGGCCACCGTACCGAGACAGACAATGATGCGAGGGTTAATTCGTATAATCTGCTCTTGCAAATGGGATACACAAGTAGTGATTTCTGCCGTAGTTGGTGGGCGGTTCTCCGATGGATAGCATTTAACGACATCGGTAAGATAGACTTCCTCACGACTAATTTCCACCGCTGCCAAAATATTAGTGAGCAGCTGCCCAGCAGGCCCCACAAACGGTAGACCCAGCTTGTCTTCTTCGGCACCCGTTCCATCCCCTACTAACAACAAGTCTGTCTGTGGATTTCCATCACCAAAGACAACATGAGTAGCATGGTCACGTAAGCCACAACGCACACAATCGGCTACCTCCTGTGCAAGGTTCGCTACTGTTTGCTCGTTTTCCCCTGTAGCCACGCTGGTCGTACGCGAGGCTGCGAGTTTAATTTTTTTTTCATACCCTGGAACTAGGTAATCAAACAAATATTTTTCCCCCCGTTTGCCGCTTAAAGCGAGCCATGGCGTCCGCGGCCACAGTGGTGTATGAAT
>JANKMV010000366.1 GCA_024650095.1 Bacillota bacterium
ACCGCTTTTTCCAGTACTTCAATAGAAAAAACAGCAGTTACAAATAGATTCATAAGCGAATACGCAATGATGATAAAACTGTCCTTTGAGTTCCAGTCGTATTTCCTTATGATGTAAAGAGCTTCTCGTACTGTGCGTACCTCTTCCCACAAACAGCCGCCGTCAACAATTGCGGTTAAAACGGCATTATTTATAATATTTTCGATCTGCTGGTCAAGTTCGGTGGTCAAAACATTCTTGTCCTGCGGATGCAGTGAATTCTGCAAAAGAAACTCTTTAGTGCAAGCGAACACTGTAGCATCTTCTTGAGTCTCAAGGATACCTTCCACACTGTCGGAGTCTATGCTGGCGGTTAGGTGAGCAAATCTCAGCGATTTCCTACCAAGTAGATCTGTCAACTCCGACCCACCTTTCGCCATATTTCCGGAACCAATAACCACAAGACCGACAGTTCTGTTTCCGCGTTTGTCAAGCACCAGATCACGAGCGGTCGATACTTTCCCTGTTATTTTCAGAATAGGGTTGGTTTTGGCTGGATTATTGCCGTACTGATATTCTTCGCCGCTATCGGCATAGTACGATGCGGTAACAATATCAAGCAGACCAATACTTTTATCATCACCATAAACAATCCGAAGCCCTTTTATTATACGGTCAAAAGTTCCGCGCTCTGTCACTATGACTGTTGAAACACCAGTAACGCTCGGAACTTCCGTCGAAGGAATACCGAACATAAGCGATATAAAATCGTTGCGGCTGGTTTTACGCTTCCTTAATCCCCTCCCATCGGTAATCTTCGATTCACCATTATACGGAGTAATTAAGTGCCACATCGCCTTAGTGGTATATGTTTTTGTTGCTTTCGTCGGTTGTTCCAAGACAGCGAAATGTCGCCTATCTAGTGTTTCTGATTGCGCAAGTACAGGTTTGTAATCTTTGTCGGCAAAACCGTGCCATATGTAACGTTCTTGTTTCTTTCCGCCATACAACACCAAATTTCCAATCTCAAGCTGTTCGATAATATAATTGCTATCGGAGTCGTCTATATACAAGCAACCCAAAGCAGCAGTGACGAGTGAGACGATATCAAAGCACACCGAACCGGTATGTAACGCAACACTAACGGAGCGCTCTCCGCCACAAACAGAAGCGGCAACAAAATCGGCATACATTTTGATAATCCGCTCTTTGGATATGAGCGAACCTTCAAAATATATATCGCACTCGTCAGTAAGGCGGAACAAGACCTGTTCGTTCGTCACAGCAAATTACCTCCGTTTGTTAATTGTCGGTACGGAGCGTTTTCAAAGGAGAGGCTATATTAACTTTACACCTAATCTGCTAAATTCGGTTCTAATATTGCAGTCCATTAGAAAAATAACAAATTTAAGTTATGCATTTTCTTTCTTTTTCCTTTCTCGTTTTATGGTAAGAATAGCCTTCTTTATCTCGACGGCACTCACTTCCACAAGTTTAATCGGAACGGCGTTACCAATTTGCAGAGCTGCCTTACCGAGTATGTCACTAAAGATGAAGTCGTCAGGGAAAGTTTGTAATCGTGCGGCTTCCCGGATAGAAATTGCGCGGTCTTGGTCATAATGGCCATATCTTCCCTTGGTGTAGAAAAGACAGCCCCCAGTCATTGTTGGAGAAGGTTTATCCCCATCCATGATGCCGTATACGTCCTTGTGTCCGCTAAACGCATTTCCATCTTTGTTTTTCTTCTTGTGGCACTCCAGAACCAAATCATCTGGCAAGCTGGTTCGTGACCCACCGTTTGCGCGGATATGTCTCATCCGCCTCAAGTTTTTATCATTCAGAGCAGCGCATCTGTGGTTGAATATCGTTCCGTTATTAGGATAAGCATCGCCAGCGGCTATTGCTGGCAAATCACCAATTGCCTCTCTAACCGTTACCCAGGGTAGAAGATTGTTTCTCTGGTCCTTGTCATGTGTCGGAAATGGCAGAGTGAATTCTATTCCGTATTCCTGCATCTCAAGATAGATGTCATAGCGCACCGCATGAAGTACGAACCGTTTCCGTAATTGCGGAACCCCATAGTCAGCAGCATTCAGCACTTGGCTAATAACCATATAGCGTTCATTATCCTGACCACCTTCATTATTAAGCCTGCCAATGAATTCATCAAGGATATTTTTGTTTAAGTTTGCCTTAATCCCTGGCACATTTTCCATGAGAACAAAAGGGGGATGGATTTCCTCAATTATCCTCAAATATTCGAAAAGGAGTTTTTTGCGTTCTGACTCGGTTTTGCCCCTGTTCTCACGATTTTTCATGGAAAAATTCTGACATGGTGGACAACCCGCTAGAAGGTACAACTCGTCTTGCTCTATTCCAGCAGCACGAAGAATTTCTGCACCATTTAACTCGCAAATGTCTTGTTGTAGCAAATTCACTCTGCCTAGTGGCGGGTAGTTCCGATACGTTTCTGTTGCACTTTCATCTATCTCCACAGCAGCTTTCACAGCAAACTTCATATTCGTCAAGCCACAGGATACCCCTCCGCAGCCGGAAAACAGGTCTATTGCTTTAATCTTATTGGCCATGTTATTCC
>JANKMV010000367.1 GCA_024650095.1 Bacillota bacterium
GCAAAGTACGTAACAAACATCTACTTTTATTAATAATATATGAAGTGAGAAAATTAATGAGAGGTATAGTATATGTGAAATTTTTTTATTGCCACAGGTTCAATTATTCACAAATACTAAGTATGGTGGTGATGTTATCGATTCTAGAGAGACGCACAAGTGCGATGAAATAAGGGTAAACCGAAAGAAAGGAGAGGTGTGAAAATTGAAAGGAGCTTGGGAAAAAACTATAGTCCTAATAAGTATTTTACTGGTGGCTATTGTCACGTATACCGTATCCCGCGGTGAGAATAAGCCGCCACCAGTAGCAATAGCAAGCGATGCTTGTGTTGTCTGTCATATATCCCCGGAAATTATTAATTCACTCTATACTCCGCCTGAAGTTGCAGGCGGCGGAGGAGGGTGAGGCGTAGCTGGCCCGCAGTTAGCGGGCAGTGAAAAGTATTGTATTGAAGAAAATTTTCTCACTTCCACTCACGGAAGTCTCGGCTGTATTACCTGTCATGGGGGTGATAATGTACCAGACCAGGCTCAAGCTCATATCGGTCTAATTGCGTATCCTTCTGCTGATGTGGAAGGTATTTGCCAGACGTGTCATAGTGGGATAACGGATACGTATGCCGATTCTATTCATTTCACCGTTCAAGGGATGCAAAAAGCACTTGTTAACTTCTCTCATTCTGGTGATCTAGCTGAAGAACCTGGTTTAAAGAAAGCATTTGATGATAATTGTTATAAATGTCATGCCACATGTGGATCCTGCCATGTTAGTCGACCTAAGGCCTACTCCGGTGGGCTACATTCCCAGCATACGTTTACAAAGCAGCCTCCAATGGATGACAGCTGTTACGGCTGTCATGGTGCTAGAAACGCAGGGGAGTATATGGGCAAAGTTGGATATGCCACAGATATCCATTATACCAATGAGATGCACTGCGTTGATTGTCATTCGGTAAGCAATTTCCATGGTAGCGGAGTACAGGAGCAGAACATGTACGAGGTAGATTTGCCGGAATGTATAGACTGCCATGACAAAGTGTATACAGATACAAATGTTGAGGCTCATCAAGCCCATTCCCCCGACACCATGTCCTGTCAGGTATGTCATGCTTCTGCAAACAATAACTGCTATGATTGCCATGCTACACCGAATAGTGACGGTAGTGTTTCAGGAACATCCGATTCACGGATTATGTTTAAAATTGGCATAAACCCGAATCGCACAGAAGATCGTCCGTATCAATACATCACGTTGCGTCATATTCCCACTACTGCGGACACATTCGAACCGTTAGACGGAGAAATACCAAATTATGATTTGTACCCTAACTGGAAGTACTCACCCACTCATAATATCCAGCGGAACACTATTCAGAACGAAAGCTGTGATTCGTGCCACGGGAACCAGTATATCTTTCTCCGAGAGGAAGACTTGCGTGATAACGACAGTAAAGCTAACCAACAATTAGTAGTGCCTAAAATACCATAATCTTTCTTTATCTAAGCAGGATGTCTAAGCAAGAATATGGTACTAGAAAATCTTTAATTTTTACAAAAAAGAGGAGGAAAAAGAATGAAATTCAATGCAAAGTTGTTATTTACAGTTATCTTAATTTGTGTAATGGCGTTTAGTGTTGTGGGTTGTACCAAAACCGAAGCTAAGCCTGATCCAACACCGCCACCGACCACAGATCCGGTGCTTAACCCAGAGGATGTTTTAGAAGCAGCAGCGAAGGCATATTTCCCAAAAGTCGCTGAAAGCAACAATATGATTGCTTCTGAAGAAGTACATGAGTTACTTGAGGCGAATCCAAATTCGTTACTCATCATCGACATACGCAGTGCAGAAGATTTCGAGGCTGGGCATATAACTGGTGCTGTTCACTCTCCCTGGCCTGAAGTAGGGCAAATTATAGATCGTATTCCTACCAATAAGCCTGTAGTTATTGCCTGTTATACAGGACAGACTTCCGGTCAGACAGTCGGAGTGTTAAGAGCAATTGGTTTTGAAAATGTTAAATCTCTTACCTCTGGCATAAGGCTCGGCTGGACTGAAAAAAGCGGATTTGAACTAGAAGGAACTGGCATGGTTGCCGCGTCTGAATTGTCTTCCGTTTCTTCTGCAGCAACACCTGAAGAAGAAATTCTTTGGGATGCGGCTAAAGCCTATTTCCCGAAAGTTGCGGCATCAGCTGAAGGAAACAAATTGATCTCCGGTCCAGACCTTCACGAAGCACTAGAAGCAAATCCTAAATCTTTCTATGTTGTAGATATCCGCAGCGCCGACGATTTCGCCTTGAAGCACATTGCAGGATCAGTACACAGTCCTTGGTCTAAATTTGGTGAGATGTTAGATACTCTGCCTACGAATCTTCCGATTGTTGTCGCCTGTTACAGCGGGCAAACTGCTGGGCAGACGCTCGGTATCTTACGCTTGATGGGTTACGATGCATATTCATTGGCATACGGCGTTCATAATGGTTGGGAAGCAAAGGACGGCTTACCTCTAGTTTCTAACTAAACAGAAACATACGAATGAAATAAAAAAACCGGGATCAGTTGACATGCAC
>JANKMV010000368.1:0-795 GCA_024650095.1 Bacillota bacterium
TTATCATACGGTAGGGCAAAAGCTCTCATCTGTGACAGCTCGCTGTGCGTCAGCTTGGCAGACAGCCTGCTACCGGCAATCCCGGATATATGGCCTTCTCTTAGAACAGATTGTTTTAGTAAACCCGTTTCAACATACTGCCCTGTCACGTCTTCTGCCCTGGTAACAGCGTCACCCGGCACGGACGCCGCCGGTACAGTTACAATACCTAAATCGGACAGCTCCAGCTTTTCAAAGGCTTTTATATCCCGCACAACCGCCACCACATCTTTAGTTTCAGTATAAGAACGAACCATGGAGCCGGTAAGCACGGCGGCAGCCAAAGCAAAAACAATGGCCGCAATTAAAAAAAGAGTGGCGGACTTTCTTCTTTTACCTTTTTCCATAAACAATTAACCTCCCGCAATTCATGTAATCCTTAACATGATCTTCTGATACAACTTTGCAAACAGCTTTTCTGCTTTGCCATCAAAGCAAACCAGTGGCTCTCCCGTTAATATGCTGTCGTACACCCCCTCAAACAGCGGTAGTTTCTCCGGCTCCACGCCAAACAGCTCTTTAAAATCAAGCGGCGCCTGCAGCCTTCCATACTTGTTGATAATTAAAAAAGGATCCCTGTCTATCACCTCCCTTAGCTTAAGCAGATGATGATAATCAGGGTCGCCTGTACAAACAACCAGACTGCATTTTGCCAGCACTTTTTTATGTAACATCCTTATTTCCCGAGGCATATCAATGATGACCATTTCAGCCTCTATCCTGTCAATAAAATCAACTCCCACCGGTTTCAGTCCG
>JANKMV010000368.1:805-2569 GCA_024650095.1 Bacillota bacterium
GCTGAAAGATCATTCGTATAAACCTTAATCCCCGATACTGTAATCGGCTCTGTGCTTTCACCGGACACTAACATATCAAGTGCTCTATATCCGGCGGGTAGATTCATCCAGGTGTGTACAGCTCTTTCCTTAAAATCCAAATCAAGCAGAGCCGTATCATTATACCGAGCTGCTGTTGCAGCTAGATTTACAGCTATGAAAGTTTTACCAGCCGCAACGGGGGAAACAACAGCAATAACCTTCTTACCTCTCAACTAGCATCACCTCTTCCTTATCTCTTTGCTTCTCCCCAGTATATTTTCTTGAAGGTTTTCGGCAGCCCGATTTGATTGCGAAATTCTCCTTTTAGTACTGCAACATTGCTTGAACAGTCATATACAGATTGACAATGCATAACGACCTGCTCGTCACTTATGGCAAACTGCAATTCTGCAGGCCGCTTGCCAGGCCGCAAAAAGCTTACTTCCTCTTCAGCCCGGACTGCTGTATCCTTTCGCCCTTTAGGCCGACCGGCATATGGTGCTTCTACTCCCATTTTCTTGCGCCAGTTCTTAATCGTACGGGAACTCACATCAAATTCCGCTGCAATCTCCTCTGCCGTGTACCCTTCTTTTGTCATTGTGGCTGCGATCCGCATTTTTTCACCCTTTTTCACAGGCACACTTCTCCCCTCTCTTAACCGTTTATACAAACGGGCGTTTTCGAGTAACGCATTGTATAAAAATAAAAAACCCCCTCATTTCTTTAAGGAAAAAAATGAGGGAGTGTACGGAATTATTTTCATTTCTCTAAAAGTTTTTTGAGTTTTTTCAGGATTCTTCTTTTCCGATCATTAATTGTCATCAAAGGTATCCCAGTCACAGCCGATAATTTGCGCTCACTTATTCCATTGAAGAAGAGATTATAGATTAACAATCTCTCCTGTTCTGAAAGCATCTCTAGACAGACCATCATTTTTTCAAGCATTTCCCGTTTAATAATTTTATCTTCCGTAGATTCAAGTGTGTTTGCAAACAGGTAATCCACCTGAATGCCCTTCTCCCAGCATTCTTCGTAGGATATATTGTGCTTTTGGGAAAGCTTGTCCAAGTAGACTTCTCGCTCCTTTTGCTGGTAATATGCTTTATATAACTCTTCACTAACAACAATTCGCTTTTTATTGACCACCAATGTGAATTTACTATTCTTTTCCACAGGCTCGTCCTCCATTTCGAGATTTTTAATCCGAAAAATGAAGAACAAGCAGGAGGAGACCGGCAGCCTGTCGATATATTGATAAATAACGATATTTTAAGTCGAAACCACAGGTATTTTGTCATAGAGAAAGCCGCAATTTGTATGTTACAAATTGCGGCATCACTTACTCTTTGAAACTTATTCAGTTGTAAATAAATAGCAGCGTTGCTTACATCACGCCCAGACTGAAGCGGCCCTCCCGCGCCGGCAATGCCGTCATCGAAAAAGGCATAGATTTTATACCATTTAGTTTCGACACTATTTTTATTCTTAACAGAAGTACCTTTTTCAACTGTAAGCATCTCGGATATAAAACAAAAAGCATGACAACTGCATCAATCAGTACAGCCACATAATAACAATCGCTGATGCTCTGATTAATGTACCGAGTGCTCACAAAACAGAAAACCTGCCGCATAATGGGCAGGTATCACATAATCTCTGATGCAACCAGGCTGTCATAGTGCATGCAAGCACCTTAGACCCTATAGTTTTGCGTCCCTGTCTTTTGACAGGTTTGCCCCTATC
>JANKMV010000369.1 GCA_024650095.1 Bacillota bacterium
GTATCGAAATTCGCGTGTAGAGAAATTGAAATAAGCGCGAATTTCTGACACTGTTAAAGAAATTATATCACTTGCAGCTAGCAAGTGGCTGATGTAGACAGCATCGAAATCCGCGTGTAGAGAAACTGAAATAAGCGCGAATTTCTGATACTGTTAAAGAAATTATATCACTTGCAGCTAGCAAGTGGCTGATGTAGACAGTATCGAAATTCGCGTGTAGAGAAACTGAAATAAGCGCGAATTTCTGATCTCAATTGTCATAGAATTACGTTTAGGGGTTCAAAAATTATCTCATGTAGCATATAATTGAGACAAGCAATATTTCTATGAAAATAATGTTATGGAGGCGAGAGTGCATGGCGATTCAGATTTTAACGGACAGCGCAGCAGACCTACCGCAAGCCGTAACGGATGAGTATGGCGTAGATGTGGCATCCTTGCATGTCTATTGTAATGACGAAGAATACCTAGACGGGAAAACATTGCAATCGCTGCAAATGTTAGAACAGATGCGTCAGGGCAATGTATTTAAAACATCTCAAGTTGATCCAGCATCATTCTTGGAAAGATTTGAGCAATATGCTAAACAGGGTGATAGCTGTTTGTATATTGGTTTTAGTTCAGGGTTGTCCGCAACCTATCAGTCAGCAATCTTGGCAAAAACAGAAATCCAACAGACCTACCCCGAGTTTGAGTTACATACGATAGATACACAGTGCGCTTCTTTAGGAGAAGGGCTGGTTGTGTACATGGCGGCAAAGCTAGCAAAGGAGGGCAAAACTCTGCCCGAGCTTGTAGACGCCGTAGAGTTTTACGCTAATCATATGCAACATATTTTTACTGTGGATGACTTGGAGTATCTCCTCCGTGGTGGTCGCGTCAGTCGTGCTTCAGCATTTGTGGGAGGCATCCTCAATATTAAGCCCGTTCTCACTGTTGTGGAGGGGAAATTGGTACCCTTGGAAAAGGTGCGAGGTAGAAATAAAGTGTTTCGCCGCATGGTGGAGCTCATGGGTGAGCGGGGCTCTGATTTAGCCGAGCAGACCATTGCCATTAGTCATGGTGATGATCTAGAAGGTGCCCATAAGCTAATGACAATGATTAAGGAAACGCATGGTTGTTCAGATTTTATTATTAACCCCATCGGCTGTGCCATTGGTGCGCACGCCGGTCCGGGTACATTAGCCGTTTTCTTCCTAGATGAAAAACTATAATAAATGAACGCCTGCGCATCGCGCAGGCGTTACTTATTTGCCCAAATCAACGTGAATGAAGATAATTAATGTATAATCAGAAGTTCATTGATTGCTAGTAGCAACAGTCTATCTTTAGCTTACTTTTTCCACTTATCAATGGATTTGGTGACTCCCCGTGCAGGACCGACTCCTTCGTAAGCTTGATAAACAAGATTATTTTCTCCACCAACCACCAAAATCACAATGTTTTCTGGTTTTCCAAATTTGGGAAGTACCACATCAGAAGATAGATCTTTATACCAAGCTGGAAAAATATTTTGTTTTAGTTGAATTTCATAGCTATAACTTTCTTTCCAATCTTGAACAGTCCTCTGGAGTGAATGCCATAAATATTCCTGTACATCTTTTTTGGAAAACCCTTCCTCAACGCATTGTTTTGCCAAAAGAGGATCAAATAGTATGACCATACCTGAATTCGGTCCTCCGGCACTCTCAACGCTTTTAATTCTCTCAACCAAGTTTACAAGATCAATCCCACCCTTACCATTACGGCCGGAGGCCCGAAAGCCACCGAAGCTCATGAAAAGAGTAACAGTGCTTTCTTCGGGATTATAGTCTTTATCAACATGAAATGGCGTCCAGGGGCTGTCTTTCTCATTTTCGGCAAAGAAAAAGCCAAATTTAAAAGGATTACCCACAGAAGACATGTCGTTAACACCTACTCTTGAGCCGCCTAGACTAGTAATAAACAGGCGAATAGCGCGGCCAATGGTAGTATTTGCTTTATTACCTGGTCCTAAAGCATTAGCCTTTGAATTTATACCTATTTTTTCTGCAAATGGCCCATTTGCAAAGCCCCAGTAGGCAAAAGAATTGGTGCTACGGGCTCCTGCCGCAACCCCAAGTTTAGGATCCATAAGTGCTTCTGCAACGGCAAGCAATACCGGCATATATTCCGGAGAGCAGCCTGCCATTACGCCATTTATTGCTATTTTTTCCACGGTCACTACTAAGTTTTCCGGCGGCATTTTCCCTAAAATTTCTTGTGGATCACGGTCCGTTTCCTGTAGCATTTTGTTGACTAACTCTTCGGTAGGGGGAATAATAGGTGCACCATCGCTTACTTCTAACTCAATAAACTTATCTTGAACTTCTTCTACCGTCCCCTCAAAAACTATTCTGTTACGCTTGGGTAGTTGTCGCATCCCTGTTTTTTGCTCTTCAGTTGTTAATGGAGATGTTAAACTATCAACTATTGTTCCAAATACATTCTTAATGTTGACTAAAAGCTCTGGTTCTTCTAGGTCTGCGATTGGATGAGGGATTACTACACGACGAATTGCAGGAATACCGTTTAATTCTGC
>JANKMV010000036.1 GCA_024650095.1 Bacillota bacterium
GTCAAATTATGCTACGATCAATATTCCTTTGCATATGCCTACATTCATGAGAGAAAAAGATTTTGAAAAACTATGGTGGCCAACGGCGAAGCGTTTGGTTGAAGAATATGCTTCCATGGGCATCCATTGCAACTTATTCTGTGAAGATAATTGGATGAGGTATCTTGACCATCTGTCTGAGTTGCCCACAGATACAACCTTGCGCTTTGAATATGGTGATCCCAAGCTCGTGAAGGAAAAACTGGGCAACAAGTTTATTGTCAGTGGCCTGTTCCCCATGCAGATTCTAAAGTCAGGCACCAAGCAACAATGTATTGATAAGGCCAAAGAAGTTATTGATGCTCTGGCACCTGGTGGGAAGTATGTTTTTTCCTTTGATAAAGGAATTCAAGTTCTGAGTGACCTAAATATAGAAAACTTTAATGCTGTGACTGAATTTATCCGTGATTATGGTGTATACGATAATCCTGGTGCGGTTGCTGGTATGCAGTTTAACAAAGACGATTATAAAGCTCCCACAGCAGCATCGACTAAAATTGACAGCAAATACTACAGAACTTGGGAAGATTTCAAGACCAGTTATCCCGGCCTCTCTGAACATGCTAAAACTAAGATTATGGGATATGAGGACCAGATGCTCGTATTTCTTACATGGCTTTTGTTATAGTATCCATTATTTTCAGGTGAAGTGCTTAGCACTTCACCTGAATTTTTCTTTTATTTGATTCTGCCCGCTATGCGCAATAACAAGGAGCATTGCTGCAAAATAGTAGACGTTGTACTTAAGCAAAGATCAGTTAGAGAATCTGGTGCGAAGCCACTGAAGTTTTGATATTAGATGGAATTTCGCGTTACTATTGTAGAAATTAAAAAAATATGGTAAATTATCAATAGGTTACTAGATAACGGCAAACCTACCGAAAGGTAGGGACGCAAAGCCAAGGGTCTACGGCATACTGCTATGATCGCCCGGCTACCGAAAGTGCTATTTTTTTTTGTTATTATAAATGCAGCTGCAATAGACAGTTAGGAGATGATGCAAGGATGATAAAAAAGGGAATAAGTTTGATCTTGATGGTTCTGATTATTCTAAATATGATACCAATGACAACATTTGCGGTGGATGAGGGAGAAGGAGAAACTGCGGTAACGAGCAGTGGAGCTGAAACTGTAACAATCGACTCGACGCTGGGAGCAGGCAGCCTGCACGAAATTGATCTTGGCACAACGTCTTCCTATAACCTAACCATAGATGTTACGGCACAAAGTTTGGCAAGTCCAAAGCTTGTCATTACTGTGCCTAAAGACATTACGGTAACCTATTATCCGACAGCTTCCAATGCGACTCTTGCCGGGTCACTGGCACTCATTGCCAACCCCGTTACGAAAACCACGGATAGCGATGGCAAGACCGTTCTTGCTTATCACTTTAAAGAAAATGTGACAACAGTGGGATTCAATATTACGCTGGCCCCTACATACAAGCTAAAGCCAGGAAACGATTATACTGTAGCGGCCATCTTGTTTGATGATATTATCGAACAGGCAACTGAATTCGATACCATCACCATTACAGGCAATCCGACGTTAAAAAATGGCGCCTACTCTGTGTTCACCAGTAGAGAGACGATTATTTTACGTGATGATGCTGACTATTACTATGCGCGGGCTAATGGATATTTACGTTCTACATATAGCCCTACCTATGATTATGACTCTCTGGAGGTCATAGTACCGCTACCTGACGAAGCAGTACCCGGCTACTATAATGGTAGTGAATTTGCACTGCTTGAAGAAGGTGTTTTACGGTCATTTGCTGACGGGTCGGTGAGGTATGAGGCTGATTATGATTTTATTACTGCCGCTGAGACAACCGTAGCAAGTGGAAAAAAAGCACTGGTTTATACGCTTTCTGCAAACCACAGCTTGGTGAATAATACATATACCCATTATTATTACAACGACAATATGGGTGGCATTTATTTGCGCTTTCCGGGAAGTATGACAAACGGAGATTACAGGTCACCTTGCTCTGCCGCTGTGCGTGCTTACATAGACAATGATACGGAAAATTATGTTGTGCTCAGGGACTTTGGCTCAGCTTCAACGTACTCGCTTTACTATACATTTAAAGCCTATAATCTACAGGACTTTTTCTACAATTATATTACATACAGTTATAACAGTGTCTACAGCGCTAATCATCTACTTAATATCGAAGATAATTACTATTTCTATGATTATTTTCACAACAAAACAGGTGAAGTGATTGAAAATATCAATGTAGAATACACTATTCCGCAGGAACTAAACTGCTACAAATTAGAGTTTACACTTAATTCATCTCCAAGTAGCCATTATCCGTCGTCTGCCGTAGTGCAGTATCGAACGGAAAAGAATCCCACATTACAAACGGCTACGTTAACAGCTGATGATGCTACATTTTTGTTGGGGGACAGTACGGATTCACTTACCTATGTAAATGTGGTTTATGACAAACTCGGTGTTTACAATTATTCCTCGACATTGATGAAAGGGTATGTGGTTAACAGGGATAATGTGGATAGCAGTACAGGGTACCCTATATATTCGCAGATCCTTTCAGCAGAGGCTACAGGCAGTATAAGTGATGTTTCCATTGCTGCTCAGCTGAGGCGAAATACAACGATGTACCTGAAGCAGAAATATGAGGTTGTCCCCGGTTATCTTTATCTCAATCGTACGACGCTTAATAAGGGGGACAGTTTTTCTGCCTATTTCAGATTAACAGGCAACAACGCTTATGTAACCAATCCGACCATTTACTTATTAATGCCGTCAGAATTCATATTTTCTAGTTATACTAATCCCTATCCCGGGGCGGAGTATACGATCTCGCAACGAAGTATTACTGTTACAGAAGACACGGCAACAATGTATGTGCCACCGGGCGACTATATCCTCTATACCATTCAATATACCGATGGTATAGCCTATATCAATTCGTCCTATCACAATATGTATTTTACAGTCGGTCCGGAGGTAGATACCGCTACGCTGCGTACAGGTGTTTATCTGCCTGCGGCGGTCGCGGTAACAAGCGAAAATACTACATTCCCTTATTCTCAAACTAATACTAATTATGTAATGCAGGATAGATGGGATTTCGACGAGGACAATGACACCACAGAAAAACTCCCAACAATGAACCAACATCCTACCGTTACCATCAATGCAGTGCGCTCCATTACCGCACAAAGTTTTGTAACCTCCAGCTATTCAGGCAGTGGTGAAAATATCACGCAAAGCTACCAACATCATTCTACGGGTCATTATAAATTGTATATTTACAATGGTCTGGAAAGTGGAAACACAGCAAAAAACAGTACAATTACGATCAATGTGCCCAAAACGGACTTTAACAATGAAAACATGACTTCCCAGTGGGGTGTAACACTTACAGGTGCGCCTGTGCTTAACGGTGCGTTTTTAGCGGATGCTACTCTGGCCTATAGTACGGATGGCGGAGCCACTTATACCACATCTGTGAGCGATTACAGCGAAGTCACAAACATCAAGCTAGAAACTGAGCCGGAAGTAGCTTTGGAAAGCAGTGAAAGTGCCAGTATTAGCTTGCCGTTTACGGCTGATTTTCCGCAAAACATAGGCTCTTCCTCCAAAGCGTACTTTGATGCAGATTTTTCTTACTATCATAACAGTTATCCGGCAGCTGTATCCGCCGATATCAGTCCGAATATGCTTACAGTCGCTCCCGTTAATGTATCCGGGGCCGTGTTCAAGGATTTCAACGCCAACGGCATACAGGACAGTGATGAACAGAACAACTATAAATATTACAACGTGACGTTGTATAAAGGTGAATACACCGACAGTACAACAGGGTTAACTTATCTTACCAGCACATCGTCAAACTACTATACCGGGGCATATAGCTTGAATCAAATTTATCTCCCGGGTATGTATACAGTGCGTGTTATGAAGACAAGTGATGAATACTTTCCGTCAACGGGAGAGTTTACCCCAGACGGAAGCACGAACTATGCTTATTACACATTTACGGTCAACGACGATACCAATAGAGTAGATAGCGTGAATCTGGGTATCGTTGCCCCGCGGACCATGAATTTGAATTATTCATCATTAACGTTGTTTGAGCAGGGCCCGATCCGTAAAATACTGCCTACCGTAGCTCCCGTACTTTCGGATTTGGAATCCATCACGTATACGTCCTCGGATGTAAATGTGGTTACTGTTGCACCCGACGGTACTCTTACATATGTAGGAGACGGGAATGCAGTGATTACGGTGAGTGTGCCGCAGATTTCTGCGCTACAGGATATTTTTAGTGAAGCGCCGGTGACAGCAAATGTGCATGTGTATGCAAGAAAGACAAGCTACAGTATTTTGTACAAGGATCATAACGGCAACAGCATTAACACATCACTAACGGAAGATTATGCGGATTATAAGTCGTATACCTATGGCTCAACCATAGGGCTGCCAACGGCAGAACCTTATTCCCGGAGTGGCTATACGTTCAGTGGCTGGTATACAGCGCAAACAGGGGGAAACAAGGTTTCTAATCTTAGCTCTTCCACATATGGCGACCAGGCAGTATATGCTAGGTGGACGGCCGACAGCTATGCTATTACGTATGAAGGGATGGAGGGCGCAAGCTATGGCGTGTACCATCCGGCGCAGCATACGTATGGTACGGTAACACCTGTTTCGGATGCAACAAAGAAAGGCTACGATTTTGTGGGTTGGAAAATCAACCAGTCGACGACCGCAGCGAAAAGCATCACGCTTGGTGCAGCTGATTACACGGACGCCATTACTTTGACTGCTGTATGGAGCCTCGCTGCTCCTGTTGTAAACATCTCCACCGATGCTATCAATGATACCGTAACCTATGGTTCTGATATAACTATTAGCGCTGCAGTAACAGAGGGTGAAAATCTCGACTACTCTTATGAATGGTTTAGTAGATTAACCGCTGGAGCAGATATCTCACTCGTTGCAGACAACCGTACGCTTACGTTAGCTCAAGTTGAAGATAGTGGCCAATACTACTGCAGGGTCACTGTAAGCGACGCTACACAGAGTGCAGCAAAGAACAGCAGTTTAATCGCAGTAACGATCAACAGAGCAAATGGTTCAATCACAAACATTTCAGATATAAGCAAGAATTATGATGGTTCTCCAGTGAGCGCCCCTGACTACACAATAGAGGGGGATGGCACGGTAACGCTTGCGTACAAGAAAGCAAATGATCTCGATACGGCATACAATGTCTCGGCACCTGTTGATGCCGGTGAATACATTGTGCGTATACGTGCTGCCCAGGGTTCTAACCATCATGAAGTATCGGAAACAAAAGATTTTACCATCAGCCCCAGGATTATCACTGTAACGCCCATAGATGGGCAGACCAAGGTGTACAGTGAAGCTGATCCGCTCCTCACATATAGCACAAATGCGGCTAGTGCTGTCGTAGATGGAGAGAATATAATGATAACCGGTGCTCCTGTACGGGCTACCGGTGAGAATGTTGGCACCTATCTGATCGGATTGGGTACACTTACTCTCGGTGACGGAGTGGACACAAATGGTTTTAGGGCTGCCAACTATCAGTTGGTGCTGTCAGAAACAGCATCGGACTTTACCATACTCTCAGCTGCCATGGATGTATTTGCAGCGGGCTACAGCGGCACCTATGACGGACAGTTCCATGGTATAACGGTTAGTGCTCCTGCCGGAGCAACCATATATTATAAGAGGGATGGTGGACTGTGGTCACAGGATAAACCTCTCTTTAAGGATGTTGTTTCAGCGGTAACGGTCACTTACAAAGTAGAAAAACCCAATTACACAACGATTGAAGATAGTCGGACCGTAACCGTAATCCCGCGCCCAATCACGATTGCCGCAGGCAGCAACAGTAAAACATACGATGGAACAACACTAGCGTTTGACGGCTATAGTGTAAACGATGGTACACTTGCTTTCGGTGACAGTATTAGCACAGTAACGATGACAAGTGAAAGTACAATTATCGATTACGGAACGACAGATAACGTAATTGATACCATCGTGATTAAGAACGGTACAGCGGACGTAACTTCAAACTATGATCTAACAACCCAAGCAGGAACGCTGACCATTAACAAGAGGGCAATAACGATCACAGCCGATAGTAATGAAAAGGTGTATGACCAAACCGCGCTGACCGACAGCGGTTACAGCATCACTAGCGGTATGCTAGTAGCAGGTGATACTGTCCATAGCGTTGATATATCGGGCACAATTACTGACGTTGGTACGGCAAGCAATATTGTGGGTGACATTGTGATTATGCGCGGGTTGGCAGATGCCACGGCTAATTACGACATTATGAAGGTAGAAGGAACCCTAACGGTAAGCAAACGACATATAGAGATCACAGCCGATAGTGCGTCGGGACTATATAACGGCACGCTTGTGAGCGCGAATCGTTATTCCATTACCGGTGAGCTAGATTTTCCCGCCGGTGAGGGCTTTGAAAGTGTTACGGTCGAAGGAAGTCAGACGCTTGTAGGATCGAGTAGGAACCAAATAATCGATTATGTGCTTAACTCGGACACCATTGCAAATAATTATGTGATTACAGCACAGCATGGAACACTGACAGTAGAAAAAGCGGAAATACCCATTACAATTACCGCTGCCAGCGATAAGAAAATGTATGATGGCACTCCTTTGATTAGGGATTTATACACTCTCCACAACAGTGCCCTGGCTGAAGGGGATACGCTTGAAGTCGCGGTCGCGGGCAGTATTACCGATTATGGCAGTACAGACAACAACATATCTTCCGTAAAAGTCTGGCATGGTGAGTCGGAAGTGACAGAAAACTATATAATTAGCAAAGTCCCAGGGAAACTGGAAATAACGAAGCGCTCAGTGCTCATGACAGCAAAGGATAATGAAAAGGTGTACGATGGTAGTGAGCTTCAGGCAAGTGGCTACGCACTATCAGGTGACAGTTTTATTACAGGCGAAGGTCTTACTTCCGTTAGACTGCAGGGTAAGCAATTATTCCCGGGAACAAGCAGTACAGATATAATAGGTCATTCTCTAAAGGGTAATACCAAGGCGGATAATTATGAAATAAAGTATATTCCCGGAGTAGTAACTGTCACAAAAGCGCAGATACCCATTACGGTTAAAGCTTCGCATCGAACTGCAATTTACAATGGCACACCTCTGTCTGATGACAGCTTTACCGTGGAGGGAACGCTCGCAACAGAAGACAGTGTGCACGCCACAGTAATAGGAAGCAGAACAAAAGCAGGAACTGATGAGAACCTTGTGAATGAAGTGGCTGTGCTTCATACCGATGGTACTGATGTTAGCGAAAACTATGTAATAACAAGCGTGTCCGGTACCCTGACGGTGGAACCGAAGCCGTATGCGTCTGCTTCATTTGTAATTTCCCCTCTGCCGTCCATGCATTATACGGGTGAATCGATTAGGCCCAAGCCCCTTGTTAAAGGAAATAAGAATGCACTGAAACAGAGTACGGACTATACGCTTGCTTACCAAAATAATATTTACCCCGGAACCGCATTGGTAACAATACAATTCAAGGGGAATTATTCCGGGACTACAACTACGAGTTTCCTAATCAGCGATCCGGTTGTAAAAACCGGTATTCCGGTAAACATCTCAAAAAATAGGGTGACGTTTAAGGGTGGTTATGCTCACAGCGCAATCAACCTTGAGACAGGTTTTTATTACAAAAAAGCGACCGATGCCACTTATAGCAAACTTAATGTAAGCGGCACAGATGTTACTTTTGAAAGTACTGTTAACGATCTTGCTGCTGATACGGAGTATGTTTATTATACTTATGTAACAATAAATGGTTTGGAATACACGGGTAAGGTAATTCGATGTAAGACAACGGCTGAACCTGTACAGGAGCAGCCTGCAGATGAGGCAGGCAAAATAAATGTCGGCTTGAAAAATGACACCGAAGAGTTGTTTACTGTGACGATCTCCATAGAAGATGGGAACACAGTAATAGCTTCTACAGCAGCACAAATCGCCAAAGAGACAGATTTTAGCCATAGCTTTACAGGGCTTGCGGATGGCTTTTATAATATCGTCGTGCGTATTGGAGATTTCACCGAGACCAAAAAGGTCCAAGTGGCGGGCGGTTTGACGGAAAGAGTATTTTTTAACATAAAAAATACTACCAGAAACACAGCCGTTGAAATCAATGGCAAGGCGCCAAACGTTGCTGTGGGGGGGATGACAGCGCTCTTTGATTTACCTGTGTCAGACGGTACAAGAGGTGTGACGTTAAATGAGCTGGAATCCGCCACTACTATTCAGGTGAAGGTTGTTGCTGACGAAATTAGTGTAATGGATTTGGATAAAGCTCGGGAGATGGACATGATTAAGGACTATGCTGAAAATAGTGTGGGCATGTTTATAGATTTTTCCGTAATAAAGACGATAACAGATAATGATGGCACAAGGGAAACACTGTTATCCGAAGTTCCGGGTCTTCTTGAAATAGCTATACCGATACCTGAAGAATTGTTGGCTAAAAACAATTTTGTGATCTATCGCGTACATGACGGCATTGTCGAAGCGATCACAGAAACAAAAAACGAAAACGGTGAGTTTATCGAAGTTAACGAGGGCTACATTATCCTTTATGCAAAGAAGTTTTCAACCTATGCGATTGGATATACGCATATGCAGATTTCCGGTGAAATAGCTGCCCGAGCGATTGACATCACATCTTACATGTGGGCACTGCTCATTTTTCTGACAGCGGGTCTATACATACTCATCAGAAAGCGTCGTCAGGAAGAGAGTAACAAGACAGTATAAACATTATAAATGCAATTTGTTAAACCACGAGCGTTAAGCCCGTGGTTTAGTTTTTTATGAAGCGGCTAATAGTAAACGTGTTCAGTAGCCCTTGTAACGTAGAGGGCCATGTAAAATAAACAAAGACGGCCAAGCTTGGTAAGAGATTGTTTTACACTTGAATCGGTGATAGTATATCACTATAAAGAAATCGTTATTACACCAAGAGTAGGAGATAATCGTATGTCTATTGTGCACAATCTTGTCGTTTTAGAAATGCTATTTATTAATTTATATACATCCTATGTATGTTCTAAAAAGAAGACGACACCTTTTATTACCTGGGCCGTTCTTATTGTGTTTACAGTTGCTTTTATTGCTGTGATCTCACCGATTATTTCCAGTAGGCCAAGTTACGGTAATGGCAACGGCCTTGCGATGTTGACTGGCTTCTTATATATCATTCCATTAAAATTTTTATATAACCAACCGCTAAAGTATACAGTGTTAATTATGTGTTCCTCCTGGATCTATACAATGCTAACCTTCTCTTTTGCCTTTCGTCTGGGGTATATGCTGCCGGAGGCCTGGTTTGCCGTATCTGTTTTACTAACGCAGACCTTCTTTTATGTGATTACTCTGCCGTATTTTCTTACATTTGTACGAGACAAATTCATCTATATTCTACACAATGTTGATCGTAAATCGATAAATTCAATACTAGTTTTAAGCTTTTTATGGCTCTACTTTATTATTATATTGAATTACGCATTTGTCGAAGGTACTACTTTCTTACTGGAGTTGCTCCTGCTTTTTATTTTTGCCTATAACGTGATTTTGTCCTATCGCCTCTTTTTTTCATTAGTCGCAATTAATAAAACAGCACAAAGATTAAACGAGAGAACAAAGAGAGACGCCTTGACGAAATTGGGAAATCGCGAGAAACTAACTGATGTTGCGCAAAAAATGATCGACAAGAATAATCCTTTCTCTATAATTTTTGTGGATTTAGACAATTTTAAAAGTGTTAACGATCGGTATGGACATGCCGTGGGTGATCTGTACCTCATTGAGTTTGTTAATTCTATAAAAAAAGTATTCAAGACAGATTTTTTCCGGATGTCTGGGGATGAATTTGTCTTTCTATATGAGGGCAATGAGCTGGATTTATTTTGTGCTCAAATGGAGAACATGAGTTTTCACAATGACGAACCAGGGGTGCCATTTTATGGGTTAAGCTCGGGCTATGCGTCATTTCCGACAGATGCAGACAATTTGAGTGATCTATTACACTTAGCTGATATAGATATGTATCAAAAAAAGAAAGAAAAACATCGATCTCATCGCCACGATGGCCGGAATAGTTGAGCTTCTTTATCGTTTATTTCCAAGATGTTGGAGTTCAAGTCCTCTTGTCGGCCTTATATACACACAGAAACCACGGAAGTTTTCAATCCTCGTGGTTTTTTGTACTACTGACCAGGATTGAAAAGCGCGATTTGTGGGAACCGAATAAGCGCTCCATTTTTATTTTATTTGGCTTATCTGGATTTACCCCCAAAGATTCTCATTTATAATATTGTTATAAAAAGAAACAATATGTATAAAGAGTTATTTGAGGAGTGGTAAGCATGCTCAAAATTAAGGATAGAGTTGCACTTGGGGTTCTTGCTGGTTTAGGTGGAAATCTAGTAAAAACAGCAATCGACGAACTATCATATCAGATGAGAATTAGTCAGCGGTCTTTTCGAGAGACTGCCTCGGGTGTATGGGTTTCAAAAAGGCAATCGCGCAGTGTAAAAGGGCAAATACTTGGAGGTCTACTTGATTTCGGGATGGGTGCAGTTGGTGGAATTGGTACAGTAACTTTATTATCTAAAACTGGAAGAGACAAACTTCTGGTTAAAGGTCTTGTCTCTGGTGTTGCTATGGGTTCGACCGTTACTGCTCTTGCAAGTGCGTTTCCTCAAAACAGAGTAAGACCCAAAGATGCCGCCAGTAATCTTTCGTATATGGTCAGCCATGCTATATATGGAGTAGTTACGACCTATGTTGCAGCGAAACTTGGGGACCCTTCAGTGTTTAATATAGAATCAGCACCAAAAGGTAACACTCGTCTATCTAATGGCCATGATGATAAAAGAAAAATGGAGTCGGGTAATCCCAGGTTGCGCCAGGCTGTTAATGCATTAAATTAGATTGCTATTGAAGAGAGCTAGAAAATGTAATGTATTCACCTACAGGCTCATTTCGAGGTATAGACCGAAGCGTATTAAATATAAAAATCCTAATGTATTTCTACTAATAGAGAGTCAAAATACTTGGCATTTTGACTCTC
>JANKMV010000370.1 GCA_024650095.1 Bacillota bacterium
TATGGGCAAAGAGACATCCACCCTTGTTCAAACCGAGCCCCATCTCTACCAACGCGTAGAGGCAACGGGTAAATTATTTAACAGCCATTTTAATCCGGTTTACTTTGAAGTAGAGAATGGGCAAGTAAAGCGCATGTCCGGGGACTTTCTGCCTTTGCCTAGTGGGCATACCGTTCCCTGGTTAGTGGCGAGCGCTCTGCTAACCATAGTTGCCGTGTTATACCTTATAATTACGCCACTGATTTTGCAACTGGGGAAATTGTTGCATAAAAAGGATGATGTGACGGCATTGTCAGCAAATGTGAGGATGCAGAAGCTTGCTTCACTGTTGCTGCTTACGGGCACGGCTATTGTGCTTAATAACATCGTGCTCGTGGTACGGATGCTCATAAATAACTATCGCTCTTTTTCTGAAGTGCGATTGCAAGTTTTACTAAATTACCCCTTGGCTACCGTGGCTGCAGTACTGAGCATTGTACTGATTATAAACATAAATAGGGCCACGTGTACAAAGAAACAAAAGATTTTTTATTGGACCACGGTGAGTGTAATCGTCGTCTTTGTTGGCATACTTGCTAAGTGGCAGTTCTTCACTTTGCTTGCCTAAATATGTATGTACCCAGGGGTTTAACAGTTCTTGTGCTTTATATTTTTGTAATAGAGTGAGGTAAGATGGGAAAAGATAGGGAAAAGTTTTGTTATCCATGGTTTAAAAATCTGTAGCTATAGGGTGAAGCATATGAATCTATGGAAGCGCAGGGGATCTGGTTTGCCGGATAACCCAAATATGATCGTTGACTATGATGGAGAAAAATTACGTGAAATCTGGTTTGCTGGTGGGTGTTTCTGGGGTGTGGAGGCTTACTTTGCGCGTGTCTATGGCGTGGCAAAGACCAGCGTAGGTTATGCCAATGGGAAAAGTGAAGATCCTACCTATCAAGATATAAAGTATAGTGGGCATGTTGAAGCTGTCCATGTTAGTTATGATCCCAGTTTGGTGAGCCTAGAAACGTTGCTAACCTATTACTTTAGGATTATCGATCCTACTAGCGTAAATAGGCAGGGCAATGATCTAGGGACGCAATACAGAACGGGAATTTACTATCATTATCACTCTGACAGGGTCATTATTGAAGGGGCACTTGCACAAGAACAACTGAAGTACAAGACACCCCTTGTTGTGGAAGTTATGCCTTTGGAACATTATTATTTAGCCGAAGATTATCATCAGTCTTATCTAGAAAAGAACCCTGGTGGTTATTGTCATGTGGATTTCTCCCAACTAGCGACTCCGGTACAATATAGTAAGCCAAGTGATGAGCATCTGAGAGGATCGCTTACAGAAATGCAGTACAAGGTAACACAAAAAAGTGCCACTGAACCACCTTTTGACAACGAATATTGGGATCATTATGAACGTGGAATTTATGTGGATGTAGTGACGGGGGAGCCACTGTTTCTCTCTTCTGCTAAGTTTGACTCTGGCTGTGGATGGCCAAGTTATACCCGCGCCATTGAAGATGTAGTTATAGAAAAGGAAGATCGAAACCTTGGTATGCTCCGCACGGAAGTACGGAGTGGAGTGGGTGACTCTCACTTAGGTCATGTTTTTAATGATGGACCTCAAGGTGGTCTTCGTTATTGCATTAATAGTGCTGCTCTGCGTTTTATCCCTGTAGAGGAGATGGAAGCAGCGGGTTACGGAAAGTATGTACACCTGGTGCAATAGGTGGATGTTTTATCTGAGTAATGGCTTCAAGAAGCGGGCGGCTAGTTTAAGGAAATCATAGTGTTTGCTAGTAAAGAGCAGGTTTCCTAAACGGCCGTTTAATTTCTCAACCACTTTATCTAATTGTTGATTATCTAACATTTCAAGTGAACGTCGCAGGACTAGTGAGTTTTCATAACTGTGACGTAGAGGCTGTGTTAATACTTGATAGTCTCCCAAGCCGCAGATATCATGCGCTGCATATATACCCGTTAGGAGGGCAACAAATTGCCCAAATCCTAAAAAGGGCATGATGGAACCAAAACAATTCCCAACAAAAAATGTATTGCCAATTCTAGGGTATTTGCAAATGCCGATAATGTAGTTAGATATTTCAAACATATCGCTTATTTTCATGTTCAGTTGTAGATCTTTGCCAACTCGTAAGAAGAAGTTGTCCCATAATCTATTCGTGGTACGGTTATTGTTTTTGTGATATTCGGGAAAAGCAATGACGATGTTGGCTTCTTTTTCTGAAAAGGGTATTAAGTAACCATACCCCTGTGGTGCCAACTGATGATCGAGCCAAGCTTGTACGGTGTGGGGATCAAATTGTCCCGCGATGGTAGCTCCCTTTAACGTTACAGTTAAATCTATTCTGTAGTCCTGGATGCTGGAAGCATAGGTGGCATCCCCCGTGGCCAGTACAACATGGGTATATTCCTTTAGTAGTTGTTCGTAGGAATAGCTGGAATTGTAGACAATTTTGCTTTTTACTTGCTGAGCTAACTGGTTTTCAAAGGAATCCTTATGTCGTCCTCTAATGTTAGTAAAACC
>JANKMV010000371.1 GCA_024650095.1 Bacillota bacterium
ATACTTATACTGGTACACCAATGGCACAGTCAGTAGATAATGTCGATTAACAAGACTCGTTGGATTTGTCTCAAGCCACATCCTGTGAATTAACTACAGTTGTACGGTAGAACAAGTTGCTCTTTTATTCCTAACCAGTACTAAAAAATGTAGGGAGCGGTCTTGACCTTTCCGGACCCCATAAATCTGTTCTTTGCTGTTTATCAATGTTTTTATTGTTAATTAAATGATATAATCATTATATTGTTAGAATATTTTGTTTTTGGCTAGGAGGAGGAGAGAGATGCTGACAATATCGGAAGGAGATATCACGTATTTTGACGATTGTGTAGAAACATTTATACATTCAGCCCTTGCAAGCAAACATTTTCCCGATAGAAAAATGATAGAAGGCTTTCTACGGGAGGCATTTAGTAAAAAAGAAGTGCATCTTGCGTTCGATGAAGAAAAGGGTTTTGTGGGTTTTATTTGTTTCGATAGTAACGGGATGTTTTCACATTTTCCGTACTTAGCTATGATTGCTGTCAGAGAAGATTACAGAAGTATGGGAATGGGGACCAAATTATTACAGTACTTTGAGGATTTAGGATTTAGTTCTGCGGCCAAGATATTCTTAACTGTAAGCGATTTTAACGTTAGAGCAAAAAAACTATACGAAAAGAGAGATTATAAAGAAATTGCCTTCATTCCGGACTTATATCGTAAAGGATATAGTGAGTATATTATGATGAAAGAACGGCCTGACCCAAGTTGATATCGAAGGGTTTACATATTTAAAGAAATGGTAACGATTACCTTCTAGATTTTTGATCAGTAATATTACATTGCCGAGGAAATGTATTACGTATTTTGAGATCAAGAAAAGAAAGGAAGAGTGGAATGAGTTCAAAATATAAACATATATTCGAACCCATCAGGATTAGAGGTGTGCAATTTAAAAACCGCATAGAGCTAGCTCCACCGTCTCCTAACCTTGCTAGTAGTGATGGCAAGGTGACGCAGGAGTTTGTTAACTTATTTAAGTCCATCGCCAAAGGGGGTGCAGCCGTCATCCACGTTGGTAATTCTATCATAGATATCAAAGAGGCCTGTGATGAAGAGCGTCAGCTTGATCTCGGTAGTGACGATTGTATTCTTCCACTTACTCGCTTTGTAGAAGCTTGTCAGAACTATGGAGCGCAGCCCTCTCTTGAGATTAACCATAATGGTTTAGATTCTCACTATGAGAAAACGGGCAGGGCTCCCTTTAGCGCTTCGGCAGTTGTTACAAACACAGAGCTGTGGCACGCTAAACAACAAGGCAGGGAACCTGTTCCCTCTATAGAGATGACTACGGAAAAGATAAAGGAAACTATAGAGAAATATGCTACCGCCGCCTATCGCTGCAAAAGGGCAGGTTTTAAGATGTGTATGATTCACGGTGGTCACGGAAATCTCATTTCTCAATTCGCCAGCACTCTGTATAATAAGCGCACGGATGATTATGGTGGCAGCCTTGAAAATAGAACACGCTTTACCATCGAGGTGCTAGACAGAATACGTGAGCTTTGTGGTGAAGATTTCGTGATCGAATTTCGTATTTCCGCAGACGAGATTCATCCAGACGGCATGCATTTTGAGGAGACGCTTACGTATATCGAGTTATTTAAGGACAAGATCGACATCCTCCATGTTTCTGCAGGTTTGCATGGCGTATTTGAGTATATGCGTAACTGGTGGCAGAACTATATGATGGACAGGGAGTATAACGTACATTACGCTGAGAAAATTAAGACAAAGTTCCCAGAGCTTTTGGTCTGCACCGTTGGCTCCATTATGAATATCAAGGATGCAGAAGAGATTATAGCTACGGGGAAAGCCGATTTTGTGGCAATGTGTCGTCCATTGCTTGCAGATCCCGAGATGCCACGCAAATTTGCCTTGGGCAAAGAGGATGATCACCGTCCCTGTCTCCGCTGCCAGTACTGCGGCATGCGATTGATCATTCCCGCAGTTATTAATTGTGCCGTCAATCCTCTCTTGGGCAACGAGATTGAGTTTCCCGAAGGCATTAAAAAAGCGGACGAGAAGAGAAGAGTCGCTGTCATTGGTGGCGGTCCTGCCGGTATCCAAGCTTTAATGACGCTATGTGAGCGTGGACACGATGTTACGCTATATGAGAAGAGCGCTCAGCTGGGGGGAAATGTAGTTACTGCTGCTGCTCCATACTTTAAGAAGGATATGCAGGATTATCTGAATTACCTCGTTCGCCAGGCGGAAAAGGCGCCTGCACAGCTAATTCT
The DNA here is from genome assembly GCA_024650095.1 of Bacillota bacterium. Taxonomy (GTDB): domain Bacteria; phylum Bacillota; class Dethiobacteria; order Dethiobacterales; family Dethiobacteraceae; genus JANKMV01. Next base: position 2,283 of record JANKMV010000371.1, read on the forward strand.
CAATACCGAGGTAACAAAGGATATACTTGACGCACAAGGTTACGACGCACTTATCATCGCTGTTGGGGCAAGACCCATAATCCCGTCGCTTCCTGGCATCGACAAGTCTCATGTCCACTGGGCACCGGAGGCCGACCTTGGTCAGGTAGAGGTTAATGGCAAGACGGTTATTATTGGTGCCGGAGGTGTTGGCGTTGAGACCGCTATAAATCTAAAGCACGAAGGCAAAGATGTGATCATCGTTGAAATGGCATCGGAT
>JANKMV010000372.1 GCA_024650095.1 Bacillota bacterium
TTGAGAGACAAAGTAAAGGAATCATTACGAGGATTTTCAGCTTGTAAGATAAGGGTGTGAGCATATGTCCCTCTTGGAACGATTAGAGAGAGTTAAGCAACAGGAGCTGTCCGAACATAAAGGCGCTGTTGTTGCCTTAGAAAAGAAAGTAGAGCCTGTCGCTAAAACGGATCCCTACACAAAACTAAAAAGTAAAATCCATAAAAAAGTCATTGAGGAAATCGGGCAACAGGTTGAAGGTGAAGGAAATGAGACCCTACAAGTTCGCATTGAAAAACTGGTGTCAGTCGCCATTGATGCTGAAGTATCCTTTATTCCTAAAGGGGATAAACAAAGAATTATATCGGAAATCGTGGATGAAGCTGTTGGTTTTGGCCCTATTCACCCCCTACTTAATGATGAGAGCATCACTGAGGTTATGGTCAATGGTCCCAATCAAGTCTACGTTGAACGTCGTGGGAAATTAGAAATAACCGATGTGGTTTTTCGCGATGATGCCCATGTGCTACATATTATCGAGAAAATAGTAGCACCCATCGGACGACGCATTGATGAAAGTTCACCCATGGTGGATGCACGATTGCCCGATGGCTCACGTGTGAATGCGGTTATTCCGCCCATTTCGTTAGTGGGCCCTAGTATTACCATACGTAAGTTTTCTAAGGTGCCATTTACCATCGATGATTTACTAAGTTTCGATACGCTTAATTTAGAGATGGCAGCCTTTCTCGAATCTGCTGTGAAAGCCCGTCTCAATGTGATTGTATCCGGTGGTACTGGCTCGGGAAAAACGTCGACGCTCAATGTATTGTCTTCGTTTATTCCTGATGATGAAAGAATTGTCACCATTGAAGATGCTGCTGAATTACAGTTAAGTCAGGATCATGTTGTCTCTCTGGAAACACGTCCTGTGAATATTGAAGGTAAAGGTTCCATTAGCATTCGAGATTTAGTGCGAAACTCGTTACGGATGCGACCTGAACGCATAATTGTCGGCGAGGTACGAAGCGGTGAAGCGCTGGACATGCTTCAAGCGATGAATACGGGTCATGATGGGTCACTAACCACAGGGCATGCCAACGCACCGCGTGATATGTTATCCCGTTTGGAGACCATGGTACTCATGGCCGGTATGGAACTACCTGTGCGAGCGATTCGTGAACAAATATCCTCTGCCATCGATATCATTGTACAGCAGAGCCGGCTGCGTGACGGTAGCCGTAAAATAACACATATTACAGAAATTCAGGGGATGGAAGGCGACATTATTGTTTTACAAGATCTCTTTGTGTACGAACAAACGGGTCTAGACGAAAATGGTAATTGCCTCGGTACGTACCGTTCCACCGGAATTCGTCCAAAAACAATTCATCAACTAGAAGCCGCGGGTATCAATCTTCCTGCAGCCATGTTTGCTTCAGCTAGATTTTAAAGGAGGTGACCACCTATGCTACAGGCGAGAATAGCCATCCTTATATTCTTCTCGCTTCTTTTTGCGCTACGAGCTTTCACCACGCGTAACGAGCAAGAAAAAGTGGAAGTGGTGCAACGTGTGCGGCAATATACACGGGAAAGAGGTCCAGAGGAAGAGCACGAACATAAAAACAAAAAGAGGTCCATCATCAAAAAGCTATTCTCTTTACTTAGTATGTTTATGCCCAAGCGCATTTTAGCCACGGTGGAGTTGGATCTTATTCAAGCCGACATCCCACTGAAAGCTGAAGAGATGATGGGTATCAACATTGCGGTGGCTCTCATGCCGACGCTTTTTGCTATGTTACTATTACAAAATTACCTTTTGGCTGTGATCTTCGCCATCTTGGGAGCATACTCGCCTTTACTGTTTATAAGAAGCGCCAAAGCACGGCGCCTACAAAAGTTTAATGACCAGTTAGGTGATGCTTTGATGGTGATGGCCAACTCACTCAGAGCTGGATTTTCTTTTCTTCAGACGATGGATTCCATCAGTAAAGAAATGACAGCCCCCATTTCCAAGGAATTTGGTCGCACATTGCGAGAAATGAGACTGGGGACGCCAACAGAGGAAGCACTTCAAAATATGGCAGGGCGCATCCACAGTGAGGATCTTGATTTGATTGTGACTGCAGTAACCATCCAAAGACAAGTTGGCGGTAATTTAGCACAGATTCTCGATAACATTGCAGTTACCATCAGCGAGCGTGTGCGGATTAAAGCGGAAGTCAAAACTCTAACAGCGCAAGGCCGCATCTCGGGCACTATTATCGCATTATTACCAGTATTTTTGGCGGCTTTTATTTCCTTTATGAATCCATCTTATATTATCTTGTTATTTACCCACCCCATTGGGTTAGCGTTAATTGGTGGCGCAGTTATTTCAGAGTTTATTGGCATTATGGCGATCAAAAAAATCGTGACAATAGAACTGTAAAGGAGGGATAGACAGTGCTATTTATAGTTGCTTTGTTGGTATTCCTTACAATCTACACTTTATTCAATGCTTTGCGGAGCCGCAAAGATACAGATAAAGTAGATTTGCAAGGAAGGCTAAGGAACG
>JANKMV010000373.1 GCA_024650095.1 Bacillota bacterium
GAAAAATCCCCTGCACACGGCTATGAGCTAATGGAGCACTTGGATCAGTTTGATTTTGACCCACGTTGTATGGATCCAGGTCAAATTTACCGTGCACTTCGCCGCATGGATAAGGATGGACTCGTGGAATCCAGCTGGGAGACGAGCGAGGCAGGACCGGCAAAGCGTTGCTATCACGTAACAGCCGAAGGTGAAGAGTTTCTTGGCGCCTGGATGGAAACTCTGACAAAACGTGTGCGTATTATCGGCAACCTTCTCACCCGCTATGAAGAAATTATTGAAAGGAAGGGATCGTAAATGTTTACTGTACTTCTCTATCTGGCCGCAGCCGGCAGTCTTCTTTATTCTTACCGACAAGATCGAAAAAAAACAAAAAAATCATTAATGGTGGCAAAAAAATCATTTTTAAATATGCTTCCTGATCTAGTGGCTCTCTTTATTCTCGTAGCCATCGTCCTTACCCTTGCTCCTCCTTCCACTATTCAAAAGTTAATTGGTGGACAAAGTGGTTTTTGGGGCATGCTCGTGGCTTCAGTGGTGGGATCCATTACCTTAATTCCCGGCTTTATTGCCTTCCCCCTCGCTAAATCACTACTGGACGTTGGTGCCGGCTTGTCGCAGGTGGTCATTTTTATCTCTACCCTCATGATGGTGGGCCTTGCCACTGCACCCATGGAAATTCGGTATTTTGGTAAAAAGCAAACATTAATCCGCAACGGTGTTGCTTTCATGTATGCCTTTGTAGTTGCGTTTATTGTGGGAGGGATTTTAGGATGAACATCATTAAACGATATCGATTTTCGCTAACGTTTGTGGCAATCATCATCATATTTTTGTTTGCTAGACCGGAGCTGGGTTTAGAAATGATCACTCGTACAGGGAATAGCTTTCGGGAAATGCTCTCTGTTCTTCCGCCCATTTTTATTCTCCTTGGTGTGCTGGAAGTGTGGGTCCCCCGGGAAGTAATTATGCGTAATCTGGGGGAGGATTCAGGGCTTCGCGGCATGCTGCTCAGTATTCTGATGGGCGCTGCGGCAGCAGGTCCGTTATATGTGGCCTTTCCCGTCGGTGTCACCATGTTGAAAAAAGGGGCACGCTATACGAATGTGGCTATTTTCCTTTTTTCGTGGTCAACGCTTAAAATACCGCTTATTCTTTTTGAAACGGCTGCTTTAGGTTGGCAGATCACCGCGCTACGCGCAGCCATTAACTTACCTGCCATTGTTTTACTCGCCCATTTGACGGATCGTCTCCTGCCGGCGCAAGAAAAACTAGCCATGAGAGAAAAAATAGCACAGGCCGAAATGAACGAGCATCGTGGCAAAGAAGGGGAAAAGTAAAGGGCGAAGCAGTTGACAGTAGCCTTCCTCCTAGGCTATGATGAGTATCGTGAGGTGGTATTAGTAAATGAAGATAGGTATTATTGGACCGGCACTATCCGGCAAAACAACATTATTTCAATTATTAACGGGAGCCATCTCTGCTTCAGGCAATAAAGGTGGCATACCTCAAGGAGCAGCCCGTATTCCTGACCTACGGGCAGACGAATTAACGTCAGTTTTTAACCCCAAAAAAACTGCATATGCTACGGTGGAATTTGCAGACTTTCCCTCCTTTGGCACCGGTGGTGAAGTGAGTGGTGAAATGGCAGGTCGCCTCAAAGCACTTGATGCGTTGGCCGTAGTCGTCCGTGCCCACCGTGATCCCTCCATTCCCTGGCCCAAAGAGCCCATTACGCCAGACAAGGCTTTTGCTAGCTTTCAGCAGGAAATGATTCTCACGGACTTGGTCCAGGTGGAAACACTTCTGGCTCGCAATAAAGACAAAAAACGTACAGCAGCAGAAGAAGAACTGCTCCAAGCATGTCAATTGTTGCTGGAAGAGATGAAACCGATCTCCGCAGGTACCTGGAGCGATGAGGCTTTACCCTTTTTACGAAATTATGCCTTTCTTTCTTCACGTCCTGTACTGGTGGCCATCAATGTAGATGAAGAGCAACTTGTTGAGCATACGTACAATGGTCGCGACGAATTAGTTACCCAATGCCAAGAGGCCGGTTATCCTATGGTGGAGTTTTGCGGCACACTGGAAATGGAAATCAGTCAAATGGAACTGCCAGAACAACAAGAATTCATGGCCGAATACGGTGTTACACAATCAGGAATTGCGCGATTAGCGGCAGCGGCGTACCAGTTACTCGACTTAATTTCTTTCTTCACCGTTGGCGAAGATGAGGTACGTGCTTGGACCATCAATGCCATGACACCAGCTAAAAAAGCAGCGGGAAAAATACATTCCGACATTGAGCGTGGCTTTATTCGCGCCGAAGTCATTCACTATGATGAGTTTATGTCCCTTGGCGGCTCTTTAAAAACTGCGCGCGACCAAGGTAAACTGCGTTTAGAAGGCAAAGAATACATCGTCCATGATGGTGATATCATAAACTTCCGTTTTAACGTGTAACGTAAGAATATCAAGACTAAAATTGAGTGCGCTACTTCGAGTACTTTAGCGTACT
>JANKMV010000374.1 GCA_024650095.1 Bacillota bacterium
GTTTATGATACAACCTTACGCGATGGCGCTCAACGAGAAGGGATTTCCTTTTCCGTCATGGATAAATTAAATATAACTAAGCGACTCGACGCCTTTGGTATGGACTATATTGAGGGAGGGTGGCCAGGCTCTAATCCCAAGGATATTGAGTATTTTCGTAAAGTCCGCCATAGCGAGCTAAAACATAGTAAAGTCACTGCCTTTAGCAGTACACGTCGTGCGAGGATTCGGGTGCAAGATGATTTGAACATCCAGGCGCTACTGGCTGCGGAAACTCCGGTGGTCACCGTTTTCGGTAAATCATGGGATTTCCATGTGACAGAAGCTTTGGGCACGACTCTACCTGAAAATTTGGCTATGATTTATGATACTGTGGCCTATTTGAAAGAAATGGGTCGGGAAGTTATCTATGATGCCGAACATTTTTTTGATGGGTATGGTTGCAATCCTGAATATGCCTTGGCAACGATACTAGCGGCAGAACAAGCGGGTGCCGATATCCTGGTTTTGTGCGATACAAATGGGGGCGTTATGCCCTTTGATCTGCAAAATGTCTTGGCAAGTGTCCAAGCTGTAACACAAACAAAATTAGGCATTCATGCTCATGATGATGCGGGGATGGCGGTAGCTAATTCCATTATCGCGGCAAAAATGGGGATTGACCAAATTCACGGTACCATCAATGGGTATGGTGAACGGTGTGGCAATGCAAACCTTTGCACCATTATTTCCAATCTACAGTTAAAACTGAATATGTCCATGGTGGCGCCCGAGCAGTTAGCGGATTTAACGCGATTATCTCGTTATGTGGCAGAACTAGCGAACCTTTCACCCCAGGAAGAACATCCCTATGTGGGTAATAACGCGTTTGCACATAAGGGCGGTATTCACGTTGATGCAGTGCTAAAACATGCGCATACGTATGAGCATATTCAACCTGAACTCGTGGGTAATCATAGGCGGGTTTTACTTTCTGAGTTGTCTGGCAAGAGCAATTTGCTCTATAAGGCGCGGGAACATAATTTGGACTTGTCTAAGGAAACACCGCAAACCAAGGCATTGTTAGAGCGGCTAAAGACATTGGAATATCAGGGATATCAGTTTGAAGGAGCAGAAGCTTCCTTTGAATTGCTGATATGGAAGGCATTCGATGTGCATGAACAGTTGTTTGAATCGCTAGGCGTGCGGACCATTGTGGAAAAACGCGGTGAGAACGGTGCCATTGTTTCTGAAGCCACAGTTAAAATTCGCATCGGTGATCAAGAGTTTTTAACGGCTGGTGAGGGCAACGGTCCTGTTAATGCTCTTGATGAGGCCTTACGTAAAGCGTTAGTTCAAGTATACCCAGAAATTCAGCACATGCATTTAGTGGATTATAAAGTGCGTGTATTAGATGGTAAGGATGGCACGGGAGCCCGCGTACGCGTATTGATTGAGACTGGCGATGAGCGGCGTAAAAAAACGTGGGGGACCGTCGGTGTCTCTCCCAATATTATTGAAGCCAGCTGGCAGGCGCTGGTGGAAAGTGTGGAGTACGGTTTATTAAGCGCTAATAAAGCTAAAATGAAGGAACTGCGCAATGCGGTGAAGCAGTTCAGGATGGAAGGATGACCATGCAGAAGGGGTACTATGGTTTAGCTACCGGCATTGGTAGCTTTCCCTACAAAACACCTGCACCTGCGCTGGACCTACTCTTCCGTAGCGTGCCAGCTTTGCCACATTGGCCTCAACTCCCTGCAATTGGGAACCAAGAGGGGTTAGTTCGGCAATACCTAAGCCCACTGTTAGCGCGCGGTCTGGTTGTGGAGACAGAAGGACGCGCGCCTTATTTTGTTACGGAAACAAGCAATTGGTTAGCGCACTTAACAGCATTTTATACAGACGTATTGGATAATACTACACAAGAGGTTATTGATACATTTAGTTTTCCCCCCGCCGTGGCCGCAGGGTATTATGCCTTTCTTCAGCACTTACATGAGCAGGGTCCTAGAGAGGCTCGTTACATAAAGGGCCAGTTAACAGGCCCCTTAACAACGGGGATTGTGGTAACCGATGAAAAGATGCAACCCGCTTTTTATCATGATGATTTACGTGATGTAATTGTGCGTAGCCTCGCCCTACAAATACGCTGGCAGGCCCGCTCCTTGCAACAATTTGGTGTGCCCGTCATGCTCTTTTTGGATGAGCCAGGCCTGTATGGGTACGGCCAAGCCACCTTTGTCGGCCTCTCAAGGCAAGCAATCCAAGAGAGCTTGCTCACACTCATTGAAGTCGCCCATGAAGAAGGTGTGTCCGTGGGAATACATGCGTGTGCGGGGATTGATTGGTCACTGCTTTTTGAATTACCCTTTGATGTAATTAATATCGATGTTTATCATTACTTTACCTCACTACTACTCTATGCCGAGCAATGTAATTCGTATTTAACGCGTGGTGGTGCTATCGCATGGGGCATAGTCCCCACCTCTCCAGAAGTGGCTAATGAAACGGGC
>JANKMV010000375.1 GCA_024650095.1 Bacillota bacterium
GTCTTGACGGGTCTAACGGTCGCGTATTATGCCAACTTAGCCCCTGGAGGAAGCATTGTCTTGTGCGCACTGGGGCTATTTGTGCTGGCCATTCTTTACGGTAAATTAAAGCGAAGCGGAGGTAGGCAGGATGACAAAACCAAAGCTTGGGATACAGTTGAAAGCTAAAGGGTATAAGCTGACACAGCAAAGGCAACAAATCATGAATTTTTTACAAGATAGTTCTTTGCGCCTTAGTGCACAGGACATTCACCAGCAACTGAAGCAGCAAAATTCAGCCATAAGTTTAGATACAGTCTACCGGAACTTGCGCTTACTAACGGAGATTGGTATTGTAGGGCAAATATCATTACCATCCGGCTCAGTCTATGAACGGGTGGAAGATCAGGAGCACCACCACCATTTGGTGTGTGTGGATTGCGAAAAAGTAGTCTGTATTGCCTATTGTCCTGAAATGAAGACGTATATGGCACAAGCAGGTGCAGCTGGTTTTGATGTAATTGGTCATAGCTTTGAAATTTATGGACGTTGCGCTTCCTGCCGTCACAAATATTTGCATTCGTGATATAATGGCATAAAAATATGTTGAAATTTGTGGGATGAAAATAATGCAGCTTATTTATGTGAAAGACAAAACAGAGCAAAATAGGTTTCTCTCCTTCGGCAGACAGCTGTATCGAGAGAATCCTTATTTTCGTGACTCAATGTCCGATATTGTAAATATGTTTCTCTCACAAAAGACAGCATTTCTCCACCATGCCGAGGTGTCACCGTTTTTTATCGAAGAAAATGGACAAATTCTGCTCCGAGCAGCCTTTATTCATGATTACAAGCAAGGCAATATGCTCATGATTTCTTTTTTTGAAGCTGTGGAGGGAGCGCAAGCTGCCGTAGATATGATGCTACAAGAAGCGAAATCTCTAGCCCAGAAAAAGAAGGTAAAAAAAATTGTGATTGGGCTTGATGCTCACTTAAATTATGGCGTAGGCCTCTTAGCCTCCCACTACACGGAGGTTCCTTGTTTTGGTTTTGGCTATACACCAGCATATTATCTAGCGTACTTTTCTGGGTTGCAGGAACATACCTTCGTCACCTATGTAATACCAACAAAAAACTTTGAAATCTCTCGCGAGCAAGCTATTTTAACGCGGGTCAAACGTCGGGGATTTACTTTTCGCCCTGCAAGTATGAAAAACTTACAGAAAGAAATTGCTGTCTATACGCACTTAAATAACCTATGTTTTCAGCAACACCTGTGGTGGGCTGATCGTACCTTTCAAGAGGATTGGGAGCTTTTTCATCCCTTTCGTTGGTTTATTAAAGGTGAGAACCTACTGATCGCGGAAAAGGATGGCGAGCCCATTGGTTTTATGTTGTGGTACCCAGATTTTAATCAAATCATTCCTGCGGGTCAGGGGATTGGTCTTACCACCTTGCTGAAGGGAAAACTAGGGGGCTTGAGGAAGATTGACAAAATCAAAATTGCTGAAATTGGCATACTGCCTAAATACCAAGGAACGGGTGTTGTATTGGGCCTTTTCGAAATGCTCAGCCGCTATGCCAAAGACAAATATAGCTTCTGTGAAGCGGGTTGGGTGGAAGAGTACAATATTAAATCTAAGGGATTCGGCTTGCGCTGGCATGATATGGGGAGTCGGGAATATAAAAAATATAAAGCGTTCGAGCTGGACGTATGAGCTGGGTCCTAGTAAAGGAAGCTTGTGACCTGCCCCCTGCCTGGGATCAACTAGCAGCCACTAATATCTTTCTCACCAAGCGCTTTCTTGTGCATTTGCAAAGAACCAATCCTTGTAAGCAAACGTATAACTTATTGTATGTGGAGGACGTCCTGCAAGCCATTTACGTGGACTATGTTTTGCAATTAGACCTTCTCACCTATAGTCGCTTCTGCTTTACCACACCTGTACGGGTGCTAGGCATTCCCTGTTCTGTCGATAAGCAGGGGTTTGCTTGTGGCCAAGGGTATGAACGCGCACCTTTGACTCACCTGCAAACAAAAAAGGGAGCAAAGCTTCTGTTAAATAGTGACGATGCCCTTTCTGATGTACCTGCGAATACTCTTCCCACATGCCGCCTACAGCTTCGCTGGCCCACCTTTGACCACTATTTAGCGGCCCTGCGTAGTCACTATCGCTATCGCTGGCAGAAAGCGCGTAAGAAATGGGCCCATGTTCAAGTGGAAGTTGTGGCGGAACCTACCTTTACAGCCCAAATGTATACGCTCTATGAACAGGTGTTTCAACAGTCCCACTTTAAATTAGAGAAGCTACCCTTTGATTTCTTTCAAGCACTTCCCCTACCTCTTACCCTCATTAAAGCAAGTCATGCTGATAAACTGTTGGGTTTTGTCTTGCTCGTAGAGAATGAAGATGAACTTATTTTCTTTTTTACAGGGTTTGATTATAAACTACAATCTACCTACGATACGTATCACAATCTTCTTTTAGAAATTTTGCAATACGGTATAGAG
>JANKMV010000376.1 GCA_024650095.1 Bacillota bacterium
AACTACATCATTACAAAATATAGAAACAGAAGCCGTAGATATCAATCAACGTCAGCAGGGACGCCAGGAGATTGCAGAGCAAACACAACAGCAACTGTTAACTGCCCAAGCACAAGAAATGGCGTTGCGGGTGGAATTAGCAAAATTAGAGGGATTACTCTCTGCACGGGAACAAGAAAAACGCAGTTTGCGAGAGCATTATACGGATTGCCGTGTTCGCGTAGCATCATTGCAAAAGCAGCGGGAACGCTATGATGATGATCAAAAGCGTTGCCAACGTGAGCGTGACCACCTCCAATCACGACGTCAGCAGAAAGAAAATGAAACTCAATTGACCCAGAGTAAACGTAAGGAATTGGAAGATCAACTTGTCGTGGAAAAAGAAAAAGTGAATGAGCTACAAATAAGCCGGCACCTTCTTGTACGTGGATTGGCGGAGCGGGAAACAGTACTTAAAACCATGGCAACACAATTTCGTGAAGATGCAGAACACTTGCGTCAGCTGGAAAAATCCCTCACGGGTTTAGAACGAAAGCAGGCACGCTTAGATGTGGAACGGGATCGTGTAGAAGGTGATTTGCAAACCATCCTAGACAGATTGCGTGATAGTTGGGAACTGGATTTCGACGCTGCAGAGCAGCTGGCTAAGCCGGTGCAGAATAAAAAAATTGCACAAGAAGCTATCCGTCAGCTAAAGGAACGGCTGAACCAATTAGGGACGGTAAACTTGGGTGCCATTGATGAGCACCAACGGGTGTCAGAGCGCGTAGATTTTCTCATCACACAACGTGATGACTTACGTGTTGGGGAAAAAGACCTTTTGCGCATTATCCACGAAATTGATAGTCGTATGGGCGAAAAGTTTACCACTGCCTTTGCCACCATTAATGAAAATTTCGGCATGGTCTTTAAGGAGTTATTCGGTGGCGGTCGCGCGCAACTGCGCCTTACAGATCCGGATAACCCTTTGGACGCTGGTGTGGAGATTGTGGCCCAGCCACCTGGTAAGAAACTGCAGCATATGTCCCTTCTTTCGGGAGGAGAAAAAGCGCTTACTGCCATCTCCTTGCTTTTTGCTTTTCTTAAATTACGGCCGTCGCCATTTTGCATTTTAGATGAAATTGAGGCTGCATTAGATGAAGCTAACTTGAATCGTTTTAGTGACTATTTACGCACTTTTAGCGAAGAAACTCAATTCATTCTCATAACTCACCGCAAACGAACCATGGAACAGGCTGACATTCTCTACGGTGTCACCATGGAAGAATCGGGTGTCTCCAAGCTAATTTCAGTCCGTTTACGTGATAGTAGTAGACCTATACCCACTGTGAGCGCCTAAACGTATGTAAATGGAATTGTGGGAAAAGGATAACATAAGTGTAATAGAGAAAGGGTGACAGCAGTTATGGGACTGTTGGGTCGCATTAAAGAAGGGCTTAAAAAAACACGTAATGGTATTGTTGGCCGTATGGATGGGCTTTTTGCCCGTAACCATTTTGATGACGAGTTTTATGAAGAACTGGAAGAAATTCTCATAAGTGCCGATGTGGGTGTTGAAACGACTCTTGAAGTGGTGGAAAACTTGCGTACTAAAGTAAAGACAGCAAGAGTAAAGGAAGCAGCTGAGGTTATGTCTTTACTTAAAGAACTCCTCCTTGATATTTTAGGCCGTGACATCGTTCCCCTGCAGATCGCGGCAGAAAAACCCACTGTAATGCTGGTGCTGGGCGTTAATGGCGTGGGTAAAACAACCTCCATTGGTAAACTCGCCGCATATTATCATGACCAAGGCAAAAAAGTACTGCTCGCCGCCGGTGATACCTTTCGCGCCGCTGCCATTGAACAATTGGAAGTTTGGGCTAGCCGAGCTCAGAGTGACATCATCAAACACCAACATGGGGCCGATCCTTCTGCTGTCCTTTTTGACGGTGTTAGTGCGGCCATTGCCCGAGGTATTGATGTGGTCCTCTGTGATACAGCCGGGCGCCTCCACAATAAAACAAACCTGATGGAAGAGCTACGGAAAGTCCGCCGTGTGATAGAAAAAGCACTTCCCTGTGCACCCCACGAAGTTCTACTCGTCCTCGATGCCACCACGGGACAAAACGCGTTGGCTCAAGCGAAAGTTTTTAATGAAGTGGCTCAGCTCACCGGCGTTATCCTGACCAAATTGGATGGTACGGCCAAAGGGGGCATTGTTATCGCCATCGCTCGGGAACTAAATGTCCCCGTTAAATATATTGGTGTAGGAGAAGGTATTAACGACCTCCAGCCCTTTGACCCGCACGAATATGTGGATGGCCTCTTTGCCGCTGAATAAGAAATGATATCTACACCAGATAATTTTCTAACCATTGCATCACACACGAAAGCACGCCACGTGGCGTGCTTCTTTATTATCCACTTAGCCAACATTAGAAAATGCGCGCTTACCTTCATTGCGCGTCACCGCTTGCTTCCCAACCCATTCGTACTAGTAAAAATAGC
>JANKMV010000377.1 GCA_024650095.1 Bacillota bacterium
CATTAACCTTTTTTAGTATCTCTTCAAAACTAAAAGCTGAAACATGATGGCATTCATCGACAATAACCAAACCATAGTTCTTTACGCAATCCTTTATTTCACCCATCCTGTTAAGTGACTGCATAACAGCAATATCTATGATTCCGTTTAGGCTATTCTTGCCCCCTCCCAGCTGACCAATAATACTTCTTGGTTTTTTTCGTCCTCTTCTCTTCACTGTCTCTATATCAGGCAGTTTTTCATTTATTATCAGAAACTCACTGATTCTCTTTGTCCACTGAGATACCAGATTCACTTTATCTACAATTATCAGCGTATTAACTTTTAGATCAGCGATTATTTTGATTGCCGCTACTGTTTTCCCAAACGCTGTTGTTCCGCATAGTACACCATTATTATGCTGCAGGAGCTTGTTGACTGCTAAAGGCTGGTCATCTCTCAGTGTTCCGTTGAATTCCACATTAATTCTTTTCCCCTGGTTTGCTTTGTCTATAAAATCAACTTCAAAACCTATTTCTTTGGCTATTTCAATTATGTCAGCCTCACAGCCCCTTGGCAGACATAAATACTCATCAGATTCATCAGAACAAGAAATAATTCTAGATATTTTCCTAACAGGAAGACGCATTGCCTGTGCCCGATAGAATTCTGGATTCTTAAAAGCAGCTAATCGTTTCAAATGGTTTAATGCCCGTTGTGATATATCGTTCTTTAAAACATACATCATATCAGCTTTAATAATTTCAATACTTGTCGGGAAATCAGATCGTTTTAATTCACGCTTATTTGTACACCACGGCTTATGCTCTTCTTCGTTTTTTCTTAATTCTCCAAGCTCACTGCCTTGACATAGTTTTGTTGTAAACTGCTCAATCTCGTTCTCAGAGATTCTGCACATACTTGATAAATATGCCCACTGGTCATCATATGATCTGCCGTTTTCATCTATAAACTCACTGTTGCCATTATTTCTAGCGGCTTTTTGTAATGGCAGAGCAATCAGGTTGCCCAATCCGCCCTTTGGCATGGTGTCCTGATTGGGGAAAAGTCTGTCATATGACTTAAACTTAATCTCATGCCTTTTTGTCATAGCATTAGTAAGCAATGCACTGCCAAACTTTCTTGCCAATACTGCCGGTATCGGCTCCGCAAAGAAAAACCAAGCATGTGCACCGTTGCCGGAACGAGATCGTTCAACAGCCAGCGGAACAGATAATTCAGAGCAAACGTCACGTAGCATAGATATATCCTTTTGCCATTCTTCTCCGTCAAAATCTATAGCGAGGAAATAACAGGCTTCATCAAGGCACAACGGATATACTCCCACAACAAAGTTATTATGTCCCCGCAAATGATCAGACACAATGCTTTCATCCAAAGCGGCATAATCCTTGTTTTTGCAGTTATAGCAATTTGCTTTTGGCTTATTGCATAGATCTGGTTTCCATTCATTTAAACAAACTGGCGAATACCCTGTAGTCCCCTTTTTATGATTCTCCCACCTTTTAGCATAAACATCTTCGCGCCCCTTGAAAAGTGACATAAACAGCTTGATTTTTTCTTCTGGTGCCGCCATATTGTCTAGCTGAAATGTGTTTTCTTCTACCTCTTTGATTATAGGCACAGTCACCTTAAAACTAATATCTTCACTCCCACTCTGAGCTTTGGAGAACTGCAGTTGAGACTTCAGTTTTCCTATCTCAAATTTTAGTTTTTCATTTTCCTTTAATACAGCTCGATGTTTTTGTAACAACTCTTCATAATCCATAAGACTGCACCTCCAGCCAAAAGCTGACATCTTGATTATGGTTGTAGAAAGGCAACATCAGAATGAGCAAATGTGCCGCCGTAACGGCCTGCTCTTGAAACTATTCCGATAGCGTCTGTCTTATTGATCCATTTTTGTGGTGACAGTGAGGTTTAGAGCAGTTTATAGATTTTCCTTGTAATCTCCTTGTCGAACATAATGTTATGACCATTATCCATTGCAATTCTGGGGCAACTATCGCCTTTGAGCCATCTAAACTCAATGGTTCCATCCGAAAAGGTAAAGGAAAGCTCATATTATAGCCGCACATATCCACTACATGTATTAAATGTATACGTTAAAAAGCTGTATTATTCATTCTCATCTATCTGCTTTGCTTGCTCTTCGAGTTCGATTAGAAACTTGTCATAATCGGACATGAAGATACTGTCTTGAATTATGCGATACTTTTCAAATTCACTTTCGGCATGTAATTTTGCTATAGCAGCTGATACTTTTCCTGCGTCCTTCAGCAAACCATATTCAAACATCTCGATAAAGGAATTCAAACGCGTTTCCCAATCCTGCATGGTTAAAGGAATTTTTCGTTGAGTCATGTTCTCAGCGAAATCTAGGTATGAGTTTACCATACGGTTTAATTGGGTCAATTCAAATTCGGATAAATAGTTTTTAGCAATTGTGACATCGGTTATTTTAATTTTACCA